>JAFSXO010000135.1 GCA_017444045.1 bacterium
ACCTTTGAAGGCAGCTTCCGCGGCGAGCAGGCGCCAGCCGATCTGCAGGGTCCCGTTCCCTCGCCCGACCTGCCGGCTCCGGCCGTTACCTCGCTGACCCTGGATTTCCATCCCCAGTGGACCGAAGAGAAAGCGCTTCAAGAGAAGGAAGCCCGCGCAAAAAGTGGAGAAGCGAGCCTGCCTCCGGCTTGCTTAGGCTGCTACATGGAGCACGCGGCGCACACCGCCCAGCCCCACGAGGTAAGCCCGCTGATGTGGGTGCCGCTGCTGGTGCTCTCGCTGTTTGCCATCGGTTTAGGCTTCGTGGGCATTCCTGAAGGGATCAGGGGCTCCGTGAGCTTTTACGAAGCGCACATTTATCCCAGCACTCCCGTGCAGCACCATGTTTTTTCCTGGACTCCTATGGTGCTGAGCATTGCCATCTCGCTCGCTGGCATAGTCCTGGCCTGCATACTGTACAGGCGCGAGGCTATGGCCGGAGAGCGCCGGCTGCGCAGCATTATGGGACGGCTGGGCACCTGCCTGCAGCAAAAGCTGTATATGGACCACATCTGGGCCAAGCTGCTCAGCGGCACCATGTACACCCTGGCCAAATGCGCCGAGTTCTGCGACGGCAAAATCTTTGACGGCGCTGTAAAGGCCATCGCCAATGGCATCGACAGGCTGGGGAACGTCCTGCGTCAGGAGCACACTGGCTATGTGCAGAACTATCTGTTCATAATCGTCATCGCCTTGCTCGTATTGGCTATAGCCATCGGCTATATCGAGCCAAGCTTTGCCACCAGCCCGCGCTATTGGGCGGAGCTGCTAAAAGCCCACTAACCACCCTGCATTTACCCTCCAGCATTTCGTCTGCTGCTATGTCCGAACAAATAAGGTAACGATATGGATCTCTTAGCTAAAGCCATAGATACAGCGCCGCTGCTCAGCATCATCACCCTAACCCCCCTGCTGGCGGCACTGATAATCTTATTCATCTCTCCTAAGAGAGTAAGAACCATTCAGACCATAGCTTTATTAGCTACAGGGATCTCGCTGGCGATGGCCATCCGGGTATACGCATCGCTGAGCAGCGCCAATGCGGGGGCATTTCAGTGGCAGGAGCTGGCAGAATGGCTGCCCGATTTAGGTATCAGCTATCACTTAGGCGTCGACGGCATCTCCGGCCCTATGGTATTGCTGTGCGGTATTATCAGCTTTACGGCGGCTCTGCTTTCCCTGCAGATAGACTTCCGCCAAAAGGAATACTTCGCCTTAGCCCTGACAGTCATGAGCGGCGTATTCGGCGTCTTTACCTCGCTCGACTTATTCCTGTTTATCCTCTTTTACGAACTGGCTTCCGTGCCCATGTTCTTCCTGGTAGGCATCTGGGGCTCTGACAAAATGGGCCAGGGGCGGCCTATTTACCACCAGCAGGCGGCTATGAAGCTGCTCATCTACCTGCAATTAGGCGGTGCCCTGGTCATGCTCGGCATAATCGGCCTTTACGCCCTGGCAGACATCAACAGCTTCAGCTATATCGCTCTGCTCAAGGCCAATATCAGCAGTGAACAGCAGTACTGGCTGTTCGCCCTAATATTCCTGGGCTTCGCCATCGAAGCCGGCTTAGTTCCCTTCCACACCTGGCTGCCAGAAGGACATTCCTCGGCTCCAACCGCCCTGTCGATGATGCTGGCCGGCGTACTCCTGAAAATGGGAGGCTACGGCATCATCCGCATCGCCGTAGGACTGTGCCCCGAAGGGGCTAAGGCCTGGCTCCCGCTGATCGGGTTCATGGCCGTAATCAATATCCTTTACGGCGCACTCTGCGCCTTAAAGCAGACCGATATTAAGCTGATGATCGCTTATTCCTCGGTGAGCCACATGGGCGTGGTCTTCCTGGGAACCGCCTGCTTAGCGGAGCCCAATGTGGGAACCTCTGCGATACTCGGCGCTTCCGGCGCTGTATTCCAGATGTTCTCCCACGGCGTAATAACAGCGCTGCTCTTCGCCCTGGCGGGCACAGTCTACCTTATCACCCATTCCCGCGATTTTTCGGGATGGGGAGGTCTGGCCTCGGTCATGCCCTGGCTGGGAACAGCTTACGTTGTCGCGGCTATGGGCTCGCTGGGCCTGCCTGGCATGTCCGGCTTCGTGGCCGAGCTGATGGTATTCCTGGGCACCTGGCAGCGCAGTCCCATCCTGGCCGCCTGCGCTATTCTCGCCCTGGTCATAACCGCCACCTATCTGCTGCGCTCCGTGCACTACGGTTTTTACGGGCCGCTCAACCCCAAATTCGCTGAAGTGCGCGACGCTCATCTCAGCGAAAAAATCCCCTTCATCATCTTAGCGCTGTCCTCTCTGGCGGCCGGCATCTGCCCCCGCCTGATCACCGACATAACCAGTCCGGCGATCCAAGAGTTAATTTCGCGCATGTAAGTTCAGAAGCAAGGAAAAAAACGTGTCAGCACCGACATCTCCAACAATAGGCCTTTTACCTCTTATCCTGGTGGCTGTAACTGCTTTGGCAGCCATGCTCTTGGATTTGCGCTCTAAGCCTAATCCGCGCCTGCAGAACAGCTGCACCGTAATCGGGCTGCTGCTGGCTGCGCTAAGCGTAATACCCATTCAAAGCCAGATATCCGCCAGCGGCCAGCCTTTTACCTATTGGTCAGGCATTATCGCTGTCGACGGCATGGCGTCTATGTTTACGGCTCTAGCCTGCCTAAGCGGAGCGTTGGCACTGATTTTTTCCATCGACTATCTGCAGACCAAACGCGCCTATCCCGGAGAGTATATAACCCTGATTCCCTTTGTGGTTTTGGGTCTATCCCTAGCCTGCTCTACCAAAGAGCTGCTGACGTTCTTTTTAGCCTTCGAGCTGATGTCGCTGCCCCTCTACGCCATGGCAGCCTGGGGACGCTTTGATCTAAAATCCAGCGAGGCCGGGTTTAAATATTTTATCAACGGCGCCGTTTCCTCGGCGATTATGTTCTACGGAATAAGCCTGATCTTCGGCACCACGGGCTCGACCTTCTTCGACCAGCTGGCCATAAACTTCGATTTGGTATCCACCCCGCGCCACGCCTTTGTCCTGGGCAGTCTGATGTTCGCGGGCGCCCTGCTCTTCAAAATCGCGGTAGCTCCCTTCCACTTCTGGGCTCCCGATGTCTATGAAGGCGCCCCCGCGCCCGCCGGAATGTTTATATCCACCGCTCCCAAGGCCACCATCATAGCCTTTATAATGCGGGCATTTTGGAGTTCCTTGGCCATACAGAGCATGGAATTCCGTTTAGAGGATGTATGGACTGTCACCTTCTGCTCGCTGGCTTTGCTGTCGATGACCTGGGGTAATATTGCCGCTCTGCGCCAGAGCAATATAAAACGCCTCATGGCCTTTTCCGGCATAGCCCAAATCGGCTACACCATGCTCGGCGTAATGACTGCCGCGCGCAGCACCGGCGTAGCCACCATGGGCATAAGCGCCGCCGTTTTCTACATCACCATGTACAGCTTCGCCAATCTGGCGGCCTGGTCGGTCATAGTGCTGGTGGAGTATCAGCGCGGCAGCTCCGAAATCTCCGCCTACAAAGGCCTGGCCAAAAGCAATCCCTTCCTGGCCTTCGTGCTGCTCGTGTCGCTGCTCTCATTGGCTGGCGCTCCCCCTTTAGCCGGCTTTGTGGGTAAGTTTTACCTATTCCGCACCGTATTTTTAGCGCACAGCGGCTGGTGGTGGGTAGTTCTGGCCGCCCTCGTGAACTCGGTAATCTCTCTGTATTACTATTATGGCATACTGCGCCCCGTATATTTCGAGGAGCCTGCCGACAATCAGGCTGCCAGCGGAGAGCTTCAGGCATCCTGGAGCGTCAGAGTAGGCCTAACCGTCTGTCTGATCATGATCGCTTTCGTGGGCTTATGCCCCACCCTAGTGCAGATGGGCGCCAGCGCCGGCGCACAGGTACTAAGCAGCGCGGTTTTGCCATAGATGCTTCGTTTAATGCCGATACCGTCAGCAAACCAGCACCGACATAACATCATTATCGATTGCAAAAGGAAATGCCATGAATCTTATCAGCCAAGCTAGAGCGGCCAATATCTGCAGCAAATTCAAGAATCTCAGGATTCTGGTAGTTGGCGATATTATGCTAGACCACTGGGTCTGGGGCGAGGTCTCGCGCATCTGTCCCGAAGCTCCCGTTCCCGTTGTCAACGTAAGCCATTCTAGCTACACCCTGGGCGGCGCGGCCAACGTTGCCGCCAACCTGCGGGCTTTAGGAGCCAAGGTAGATATCGCCAGCGTAGTAGGCGCCGATGATGCGGGACGCCGCCTGCGCCTGCTGCTGCAGCGCTTAGGCATAGGCATGGAAGGTTTGTTCACCCAGGATAACTGCCCCACTATTCTGAAAAGCCGCATAATTGCCAACAACCAGCAGGTTGTGCGCGCCGATATCGAGCAGTGCCGCACGCCGAACGAAAGCGTATTCAGCAAGGTGGCCGATTATATACGCGACCATAATCATGAATACCAGGCCGTGGTCTTTTCGGACTACAATAAAGGGCTACTCTGGAACGGCCAGGCTAGCAGGCTCATCCAGCTCATCCAGGGCGTACCCGTCATTGCCGGTCCCAAACCCAGCAATGTAAATTCCTTTTCTGGCATCGATACCATTACCCTCAATTCCAGCGAAAGCAGCCAGGCCACCGGCTACAACACCGACACCAATGAAGGTCTGGAAAAAGCTGGCAGCCGTCTTTTGCAGGATACTGAATGCACCAATGCTATTATAACCTTAAGCGCCCGGGGCATGTCGCTATTCCGCCAGGATCAGCCGATGCAAAAGGTACCGGCCCTAGCCTCTCAGGTTTACGATGTCAGCGGCGCCGGAGATACCGTGCTAGCCATGTTAGCCTTATGCCGCGCCTGCGGTATAGCTCCCGACGAAGCTATTCGCATGGCCAGCCACGCCGCTGCTATCGTGGTGCGCAAGGTCGGCACAGCTACGGTAAGCTGCGAAGAGCTGATAGAGTCCATCGACAGCAGCGCCAACGCCAACGTTTTTGATTCCCAGCGCAAAATACTAACCCTCGATGAAGCCTATGAGCGCGTACAGAGCTGGCGCCAGGAGCCGCATCCTAAATGTGTGGTATTCACCAACGGCTGCTTCTATATACTGCATTCGGGACACCTGCACACTCTGCAAACCGCCCGCCGAGAGGGCGACGCGCTAATCGTCGGGCTAAATTCCGACGCCTCGGTGCGCCGGCTTAAAGGCGATACGCGCCCCATCAATCCCGAGCAGGAGCGCGCCGAGCTTCTGGCAGCTATGGAGTGCGTCGATGCCGTGGTCATTTTCGACGAGGACACTCCCCTTCAGCTCATCGAGCGCCTGCAGCCCGATGTCCACGTGAAGGGCGGCGATTATAGCCCTGACGACCTGCCAGAAGCCAAGACCGTGCACAGCTACGGAGGCAAGCTGGTGCTGGCTAAGCTTCTGCCCGGCCACTCCACCACCGAGATTGTGCTCAAAGCCAAGGGACAGCAAGCCTAGAACATGAAGCCCGACACCATCATATTTGTATGCAACAGCCCCGGAGAGATCGCCGGGTGGCTGCAGCCTTTAGTATATGAAGCGCGCCGACGCTGGCCTCAATGCCGTCTGGTACTGCAGCTGCTGCTCTGTGAGTTCGCTTCTGGGGCCGAAGCGCGCGTAAGCCATGAGCTGCTGGGCATAGAAGAGGTGCTCTCGCCGTACAGATATGCCGACATGCTATTCAGGCGCATGGCTAGGTACAGAAATCCTCTAATTATCCATCTGGGCGGCGATATGTTTTATTCCGCCCTGCTGGCCAAGCGCTGGAAGGTGCCGCTCTGGATTTATGTGTGGGGACGAAAATGGCTGGACCGCGCCTTCTGCGGCTATTTCGTACGCAACAGCCACGATGTGGAGGTGCTGACCAAAGCTGGTATCTCGGCCCAAAAGGTGCGCCTGGTTGGTGATCTCGTCGCCGATGCCACCGCGGCTGCCCTAGAGCGCCAAAGGGAACACCGCTCCAAAGCTGCCGTATCAGACAGTCCCGCTTCCAGCAGCGCCAGCGGGCCGCTCATCAGCTTTCTGCCGGGCAGCCGCGAGCGCGAGCTGAGCGGCTTGGCTCCCTTTTTCATGGAAACTGCTCAGATAATCAAGAGCAGCATACCCGACTGCCGTTTTCAGATTATAGTATCCCCCTTTATAAACCCCCAGGCTATGCACCGGCTTCTGACCGCGCCGCCTACAGAAGGAGTAAACGGAGTGCGCTGCCATTGCGACAGCCGCGTCATCTTCGACGACCTCCACACCCAAATCTCCATTGTGCGCGAGGACCATTTAGCCCATTTAGCCGATTCCACATTAGCCGTAACCATACCCGGCACCAAAACCAGCGAACTGGGCTGCTTAGGCGTACCCATGCTGACTATTCTGCCCCTAAACCGACCGGACTTGCTGCCCATAAAAGGACTGATAGGGCTGCTCGATTTCCTGCCCTGGATTGGTCTGCGCCTCAAACGCCTGCTGGTCACGCGCTTTGCCAAGCCCAGCCGTCTGTATGCCCTGCCAAATATATTAGCCCAGCGCCAGATCGTTCCAGAGATGGTCGGCGTTTTATCAGCGGAATCCGTAGCCCAAGAGACCCTAAAGCTATTGCAGTCACCCGAAGCCTTGCAGACGCAGACACACGAGCTGCTCGATCTGTACGCAAGCCATAAAGGTGCATCCCAAAGAATTTTCGATATACTAGGAGATAACAGCCAATGGCCCTCGATGTAAGCGTAGTTATCAGCACTCGCAATAATTTAGAAGGCTTAAAAAGAGTGCTGACTTCACTAGATGAACAGACCTTCCTTGAAAACCGCTATGAAATCTTTGTAGCCGACGATTCCGACAATTCAGAGACACAGGATCATGTGACCTCTCTGTCGCGGCCAAAGGTCGCCACGTATTATTACAGCAGCGAGAGACAGGGTTATCAGGCTGGACGCAACAAATGCATAAAGCAAACGGAAAGCAATATTATCCTGTTTCTGAATGACAGCTGTGTGGCTCCCGCCACCTTAATAGAAGAGCATTTCAAAGCCCATGTCGCTTTCCCCCATGCTATCGTCCGTGGCCCGCTGATGCCTTTGCGCGGTTTAGTAATGGCTGAACTGCCGCCATTCACTGCCCCGCAGTTAGATTTTACCATCATAAATTCATCTATACCCAGGCTAGGTATAGCTAAAATAGAGACCTTTGACGAGGCCTGCCAGGAGAGCTTTCAGGATACTGAGATGTATTGGCGTCTGCGGGAATGCGGATTCAAAGAGACCTTTGTATCACCCTGCTATTGCTTTCAGAACTACCTGTGCTACCAAGAGCACAGCCTAGCCACGATTAAAAGCCGTGCCAAGTATTTAGCCGACAGCGCAATTGAATATTACAGATCCCAGCCCTCAAGCTCTAGGCAAGAGGCGATTCAGCTAGATTTTCACCTCAATGTGCTTCAGCTGCTACTGGCCAATTCGGCCGGCCACTCTATTGCCTCTTCTTTCCTGCAGGGAAAGCTTGAAGGCACCGGCTGGCTGCAGTCCTCCCTCATGGACTCCGAGTTTTATTACTACTATTACAGATTTCTTAAAGAGCAGCTCAGAAGCATATAAAAGTATCTAGCATATAATAGTATCTATATATCTATACATTATTGCAGCAGCGGCGCCCAAGTATTAAAAGGCCACCAGGGCAAATTGCGCCCTATAAAATAGGCGATAATTATAACCGTAGCCCACACCGCGAAGCGCAGGGACATCAGCCAGGACGGTATCGGCCTGGCTAAGTATTGCCAGAGCAGCGTCCTGTAGCCCCACCAAAGCAGAAACGGCAGAGAGGCGATAAGCAGTGGATTATAGCGCCAGGCGTGATAAAGATCGCCGCGAAGCAGGCTGTATACTGCTCTGGTAGCGCCGCATCCAGGGCAGTATAATCCCGTCAGCTGATACAATACGCACTTGGGAAAAGCCTTGCTGTACGACGGATAATAGGCCAGCAGCAGCCATCCCCCTAACGCTGCCAGAGCAAGCAGGGCTAAAGCGACCATGAGAAGGCGATACCGACCTTTCATGGCCGAGCCTAAATATCCAAATCATCGGCTGCTACTGCAGATTCCATCACCAGCTTAAACCGCGGAGCCGCATCATCACCAAAACAGTCGGATACCGTATGTTCAGTTGCTTCCTGATCGGTAACCTGAACCCTGAACAGAGTGCGGGTATCCGGATTCATGGTGGTCTCCTTGAGCTGCTCCGGACTCATCTCTCCTAGACCCTTAAACCGCGTAATAACAGGATTGGCCCGCGAACGAGATTTTCTGACGATCGCATCGCGCTCCGCTTCGGACCAGGCCCACGACACCTTGCCGCCTATAGCCACCCGATAGAGCGGAGGACGGCCCAAATACACATGGCCGCGGGTAATCAGCTCGGGCATATGGCGATAGAAAAAGACCAGGAGCAGACAGGCGATATGGTGCCCATCGGAATCGGCATCGGTTAGAATAACCACCCGCCCGTAGCGCAGGCGATCCTCGGCATATTTTCCGTCTAAGCCGCTGCCTATCGCACTGGTCAGATTGGCGATTTCCTGGCTTTTGGCAAAGCTGTCGGCGCTGGCCTTTTCGGTATTCAGAATTTTCCCGCGGATGGGCATAATGGCCTGATGGTGGCGATCGCGGGCCTGTTTAGCCGAGCCTCCGGCGGAATCTCCCTCAACGATAAACAGCTCGGAATCCTGGGGACGGTTGCTGGAACAGTCGGCCAGCTTTCCGGGCAGGTTCAGACGCTTGGTCACCGACTTGCGCACGACTACATCTACAGCGGCCTGAATAGCCGCCCTATCCTTGGCGCCGGCAATGATGCGCTCGACCAAAGCCTTAGCCAAGGTTCCGTTCTCATTGAGAAAGCTCTCCAGCACCGGCGCTACGGCGTTGGCCACCTGGTTGTTGACTTCCACATTGTTTAAGCGATCTTTGGTCTGCCCCTTAAACTGCGGTTCGGGAACGTAAATCGAAAGTACACCGCGCATACCCTCGCGGATATCCCCTGCAGATAATTTCAGACCCCGCGGCTGCAGATTATGGGTGTCCATAAAATTGCGCACCGCGCGCACCACGCCAGCCTGCAGGCCTAAATCGTGCGTGCCTCCCTCCTTAGTGCGGATGCCGTTGACAAAGCTGCGCAGCTGCTCCCCATTCTGGGTACACCAGGTCAGCGCCAATTCTAAGCGCGGATCGGCATCGCGCTTTAGCACGAACTGCTTTTCGTTCCAGCCCTCGATCTGCTCCTCGGACTCTATCAGCGTCTGCAGATAGCCTTCAAAGCCCTGCTCGGTGTGATCCAGACGGTGAATCGCATTATTTACACGGTCCTTGAAAACAATGCGCACCCGATGCAGCCAGGCCTGGGCTTCCAGAGTCTCCAATATTACTTCTGGCTTAAAAACCGTTACCGGAAATATCTCCGGATCGGGACGGAACCATATCGAGGTTCCCGATCCGCGAGCGTCGCCCTTGCGGGTGACCTGGCAGGTGGGCTTTCCCTGGCAATAGGACTGGAACCATTCGCCGCCATCGCGCTTTACCGTAACCTCCAAAGCTGAGGAAAGCGCATTGACTACAGACGAGCCCACGCCATGCAGACCGCCTGAATACTCGTAATTGGATTTGGCGAACTTGCCGCCCGCATGAAGCGTGGTCATAATAAGCTCTAGGGCCGACTTGCCATACTGCCTGTGCAAGTCTACGGGAATGCCCCGCCCATTGTCGGTGACCCGAATACCCCGGCCATCGCTGTCCAGTTCAAGCTCTACCGATGAGGCAAACCCGTTCATAACCTCGTCAATTGAATTGTCGACAATCTCCCAGACCAGATGGTGAAGTGCCGCCTCGTCTGTGCCTCCAATATACAGGCCCGGACGCTGGCGCACAGGGTCCAGTCCCTCTAAAACTACTATATCCGCTGCCGTATATGACGATGCAGGTGGCGCTTCCTTTTTTTTGGTTCGGCGCTTGGCTGCTGCAGGCTCATTTTCCAAACTGGCACCGCTGGTACCGCTGACCTCGAAATTCAATTCTTCCTGCTGCATAACTACACTTCCTCAGAAGCAGCAGTGTCTTCGTCGGCACTGCCTGCGCTGAAATTCAGATTGAGACGCCTATTCTCCACTCTTAAACGGCCCCGCTTGCTAATCGCGAGACCCTTGCCGCCCCGGGCCGCGGTTTTGTACGTTTTGGGAACGATCTCCATAACCTTTCCGCCCTCTTCTCGCACTACGCTGATGCCGCAGTTCGGATCGTCAGAAGCCACCATATCCAACAGCGAATCGCCCGCTTCGAGCTTTATGAGCACGACCCCGCGACCGACTCCGCTGAGGAAGGATATCTCCGCCACAGGGAACAGCAAAGCGCGGCCGCCTCTGGACACAGCGATGGCGGTCTCGCCGCCGCTGACGGCCTGAACGCTAACGATCTGAACGCCATCGGCGACTTTGGCAAAGCGGCGCCCCTTGCTGGTGGACGGCTTCACAAAGCCCTCAAAGGAAAAGCGCAGGCCTTTGCCATCGGAAGCGGCGGCCACACCGTGCAGGGCCGGACACTCCCCGTTTTCCCCGGAGCTGATTCCCGCCGTATCGCGGCTGTCGAAGGTAAATGCCGCTATAACCCGTTCGCCGTCGGCGAATTTGAAAAACTTCTGCACAGGATCTCCGAAACCGCTGCGGGAGAGAGGCAGATCGTTGACGCGAATAGTGTAAACGGTGCCCATATCGGTAAAGAATAGCACGCTGGCAAGCGTTGTCGTGGGCAGCACTTCCACAATAGCATCGTCCTGGCGCAGGCGCTGTTTGCTTACATCGGTTCCCATGCTGACGCGCCGGACCCAGCCATCGCGGGTCAGTATGACCTGAGTCGGCTCTTCGACAATAAAGTCCTCTTCCTGATACGACAGCTCCGGCACGCCTTCGGCGACTATGCGCGTGCGCCGCTCGTCCTGCAGACGCTTCTTAGAATCGGACATCTCTTTGCGGATGAACTTCCACAAAGCCGGCTCGCTGGCCAGAATAGCCTCGAGCTTGGCGCGCTGGGCGCATTTGTCCGCCAGCTCCTCGCGCACCTGCAGAATATCCTTGCGTCCCAAAGCGTAAAGGTGCAGCTCGAGGACCGCGTTGCTCTGCTCTTCGTCCAGATCAAAACGCGCCATAAGCCTTTCGGCGGCGATTTTACGCCCATCTGACTGGCGAATGATCTGTATGGCCTCGTCCAAAGCATCGAAGACCCTGACAAAGCCCTCCAAAATATGGATGCGCTTGCTGAGCTGGGCCACCTCATAGCGCAGCCGCCGCTCGGTCACCTCGTGGCGGAAAGCCACAAATTCCCGCAAAACCTGGAGCAGACTCAGACAGCGAGGGCCTTCGGAGGTGAGGCACATCATATTTACATTAAACTTATCCTGAAGCTTCGTATGCTTAAATATGTAAGCCATCACCGCTTCTATATCGGCATCGGCCTGGCATTCCAAGACGATGCGCACATCTACCGTCGATTCATCGCGGACGTCGACGACCTGCGGCAGCTTTCCGGATAATACCAAATTGCCTAAATCTTCTACCAGGCTGGCCTTATTGACCATATACGGTATGGAATCGATAATAATAGAGCGAATTTTGCGGCTGGTATTCTCGACAAAGTATGTGCCTCTTACGCGTATGGCGCCTTTGCCCTGACGGTACACCTTGGCTAAGCTCTGCCGGCTTTCCAAAATTATGCCGCCAGTTGGAAAATCAGGGCCTAGAATATAATCGAGCAGACGCTCTTCCGGCATTTCGGGATCGTCTATCAGCGCTTCGCAGGCGCTCATGACCTCCCCTAAATTGTGCGGAGGGATATTGGTGGCCATACCAACAGCAATGCCCATGCTCCCATTTATCAGCAGCTGGGGAACCCTGGCCGGCAGTACGACCGGCTCGGGCAGGCGGTCGTCAAAGTTGGGCCGAAAATCTACGGTATCCTGGCCAAGCTCCTCTACGAATTCCATGGCCATGGGCAAAAGCTTGGCCTCGGTATAACGGTAGGCAGCCGCGCCGTCGCCATCAATGGAACCGAAATTGCCCTGGCCAAATACCAAAGGATAGCGCATGGTCCAGGGCTGGGCCAAACGCACCATAGCCTCGTAAACTGAGCTGTCGCCGTGAGGATGGTAATCGCCCAATACCTGACCCACGACCTTGGCGCACTTCAGCGTTGAACGGTCGGGATACAGATGCAGAGCATGGTACATCGTGTACAATATCCGCCGCTGCACGGGTTTTAAGCCATCGCGCACATCGGGAAGGGCCCGCGAAGTGACCACCGAAACCGCGTAGTTCAAAAAACGCGTTTGTATAGCGCTGTGCATGGGGACGTCGACCACATTCCCCAGGCCGAATTCCTCTGGTTTCGAATTTTTAGCCACCCTTACCACTCTGCCTTTATCAATGCTGCTGTATGCGCCGATTCAAGCGCAAAACAGGCCTTACATTATACACCAAACAAACGACTATCGTCAAAGGCAATGTCATTTATTCGGTGTATCGAAACTTCTTTGCGCTTATAACGCAAAGCAGAAAGAAAAGCTAGAAGATATGAAAATCACCATTTTAGCGGTAGGAAAAATAAAAGAGAAATACTTTGCCGAGGCCATCAAAGAGTATGCCAAGCGTTTAAGCCGCTACGCCACCCTAAACATTATCGAAGTCGCTGACGAGCAGACGCCAGACAGCGCCTCGCCAGCATTGGAAGCCCAGATCAAACAGCGCGAAGGCGAACGCCTGATCAAAGCACTAAAAGGCGATACCTACACCATAGCTCTGGCCCTTGACGGTCAGGCCATGGATTCCCCCGCTCTGGCCCACAAAATAGAAGAGCTAGGTGTGCGCGGCCACGCTCACCTAGCTTTCCTCATCGGAGGCTCATTAGGCTTATCAGATCAGGTACTGCAGCGCGCCGACCTAAAGCTTAGCTTCTCGCAGCTAACCTTTCCCCATCAGCTCATGCGGGTTATCCTGCTTGAACAGATTTACCGCAGCTTCCGCATTATTAAGCACGAGCCGTACCACAAATAAAGGCTGTTTATGGGGAATTCAAATCGGCGACCTAACAGTCACTAAAATAACGGCACTCCGCTTATTCTGCGGTCTTTTCCAGCAGAACCTGAGCCAGGCAGACGCAGAACAGCCCATTAGCCATCCACCACAGCCAGCCCAATCCGTAGGGAATATAATGCAGCACCGTAGTGCCCATTAACATCTCGCCCAGCAGATACACGGCCCAGCCAATCGTCACTCCGGCCAGCAGACTGCGCAGCAGGCGCTTTTTACCGGCTACCAAGGAGAGCAGCACGGGAATAAAGCAGCTGCACATCAGCAGATTGCCGTGCGCCCTTGCCCCCAAGAAGAAGACATCCCAGGCCGGCATAGGCAAAGCCAGCCAACTGAACCAGCCCTCAGCGTTCAGCAGGAAAGGCAGGAAGAACAGACCGGAAGCGCCCAAGGTTGCACCAGACAGCGCTGCCGCTTTCTCTTTTAGGCAGCGCTTACGGCTAAACGCGCCCAAGGCTAAGGCCATAACCAGCGCCAGCACTAAACGCACAGCATTATAAACAAAGCCCACTCTAAACGCCGCCTTGCCGATATTCAGCCCGCCGGCTCCGACGACCTGACCCTTCTTATTCCAGCTCTTGCTCACAGCGGTAGAGCGCAGGATTCGCTTCAGGGCCTGCGGAGAATTGACGCCCTGGCCTACCAGCACCGCCGCCGCGCCGGCCACATGCGGAGTAGCCATTGATGTGCCCTGAAATGCGAAGTAGCCCTGTTCCTTGGGATTGCGCATTTTAATGGTATTCTGATAAACGCCATCGGGTACGCCGTCACCATTGGCATCGCTGCGCGTATCGCCTCCAGGAGCGGCAATATCGACGCGCTCGCCATAGTTAGAGTACCAGGCCAGCTCGCCTTTGGCATCCAAAGCAGATACGACAAAGCTCTCATCGCAGCCCGCGGGATAGCCCACATTACTGCGGTGATCGTTTCCAGCCGCACACACGACCAGAACGCCTTTTTTCTGGGCATAGGTCACCGCTTTAGACATGACCGAAGACGGCATAGGCCCGCCCAGGCTCATGTTGATCACGTTGGCCCCGTGATCGGCCGCATAACGGATACCATCGGCGATATCGGAGACACGGCCAGAACCTGCTCCGGAAAGCACCTTGATCGGCATGATAGCGGCCTGAGGCGCCATACCGCATACGCCTACACCATTGTTGGTCGACTGAGCGATAGTGCCCGCCACATGAGTGCCATGGGCATTGTCGTCGAGGGCCAGATGATTGCGATTAACAAAATCATAGCCTGGCACAATCTTAGTTTGAGCTAAATCCTCGCAGGCCACAAAGCCATTCTCATTCTTCCAGGCTACACCGGTATCGATCACCGCTACGACAGCCCCGCGCCCCTGGCTGAATTTCCAGGCAAAGGGCGCCTCAACCATATTCATATGCCACTGATGCTTGAACAGGGGATCATTGGGATATTTGCCCAGGCCAAGGGCAGAGGCTTGGGCCTCATCTGCGGAACTGGCTTCCAGCTCTTCCTTGGAAAGGGAGAGCACTTCGTTCACGCTTACGGCTTCCACCAGCTCATCGCGCTCTAAATCACTTATGACAGAGCTGAGCAGATCGGGCCGAACTTCGCCGACTAACAGCGCATTTTCGCGCGCATAAGGAGAATTGTATTTTAGATTCAGACCATACCGGCGCTGCCATTGCTGTATCTGCTCTGGGCTAAGGCCATCGGCCATATCGACCACTAAATTATAATCAGCAGCCAAACGCCCTGCTCCATAGCCAGCGCATCCGTCAATAATACCGCTTACGCTGGGCAGGCTAACAGACGGAGCCAGCATATCGTCTGGCGCTAAGCCGCTGTCTCCTGGATATAAACAGCTAAGGGCGGCACAGCCGAGCACCAAACCCAAACCTTTGATCACATTGCTTGTCTTCATCGCTAACAGCCCTCAAAGTATATTGTATTTATTTTACCAATGCCAGTAACTTAAGAGTCATGGCATTGTTTATTGCTTATTCATGTGCGTTGGCGCTGCATTGTATATTAGCGTACAAGTTAGCACACAACATGCGTTAAACTTCGATTCTTCCGCCAGCTGTGGCCACCCCCTCTGTTGCAGTCGCGACATCTCCCCCTGCCATCCTTTAGGGGGAGTCATAATGTGAGGCTAGCTGACGCTAAGTTACCGACATTGATTTATTTTACTCTGTTTGTTTTACTCAGTAATCTTCTAACTTTTAGCATTATTTATGCTCAAACTGCGGAACCAACACTTTAAGCAAGCGCAGACATTCCGCATCATCCGAGCGCTGGCAGGCCTGGCGGAGCTCTTCAAAATAGGGTCCAGGCCAGCTGCTGTCAGGCGGGGCAGCGGTAACCCTGGTAATTTTGGGAACCTCTGTAGCCTCGGCCTCCTCGCCTCCATTAACCAGCTCCTCGTGCATTTTCTCGCCGGGCCTCAGGCCGACTACCTTGATCGGAATATCAATATCCGGCTCAAATCCCGACAGACGAATCAAATTGCGCGCCAAATCGATAATCTTAACCGGCTGCCCCATGTCTAATATGTATATTTCGCCCAAATGAGCCATCGCCCCAGCTTCCAGCACTAAGCTGACCGCCTCGGGAATGGTCATAAAGAAACGCGTCATATTGGGATCGGTGACCGTTACCGGACCTCCGGCCGCTATCTGCTTTCTGAAGGTGGGAATGACACTGCCCCGAGAGCCAAGCACATTGCCAAAGCGCACGGCCGCCGACCCAGGAATAGCGCGCTTGACCATCAGCAGCTCGCCCATGCGTTTGGTGACTCCCATAACGCTGGTGGGATTAACGGCCTTATCCGTAGAGATCATAATCAGCTTTTCGGCGCCGTATTTAGCGACCATATCCAGCAGGACCTCTACACCGAACACGTTGTTGGATACCGCTTCAGCAGGGCTAAGCTCCATCAGTGGCACGTGCTTATGCGCCGCCGCGTGAAATACTACCTGCGGCTTATGAGCGCGGAACAGCTCTTCCATGCGCGCCCTATCGCGCAAATCGCCTATGAAGGAGACCACTGGGGCCGTGCGCAGCTCGAGGCCGATCTCG
>JAFSXO010000136.1 GCA_017444045.1 bacterium
AAGGAAAAATAAGAGAAATATAGCAATCATACCCTAAGTACTTATTTGAATCGGTACACCAACCAATCGGCGTACTGCCCAGGGAGACGCACAATGAACGACAAACCCAAAGTAAGCTTCCGTCCGGCTCAGCGTTTGGAGCTCCGCTACACTGGCAACATTATGGGAGATTTAGAGCATCTGCCCAAATTAGGCACCATCATTAAAAACGAACGCAAAGCCTATCCCGATATGGTTTTAGTCGATACGGGCAACTTCAGCGGCCCCAACAAGCCTGGCCCCCACCAGGGCAAGCCTCACGTGGAGGTGATGAATCACCTACAGTACGACGCCGCGGTTCCCGGACGCGCCGAGACGAAAAACAGCGCCGATCTGCGCAGCATGGGACGCCTGGCCAAGTTCCATTTCTTAGCCTCTAACTGGAGGGGTATGGGTGAAGGCAATTACTACGAGCGCATCCTTAAGATTAAGCGCGGCGGGCTGGATATAGCTATTCTGGGCCTGGCCTGGAACGAACCGCCCCAGGATACGGAGATCATTCCCCCAGAACAGGCCATCAAGGAAGCCCTGGCCGACGTCAACACCGACAGCACCGTAATCATAGTGCTGTCTCAGCTGGGCTATTTGGCCGACAGAGCCTTAGCCATGAACAGCAAATATACCATGATTATACTGAGCGGAGTAACCAGCGAGGGCTTTGAAGAGCAGACCATGGTCGGCAGCAGCCTATTGGTGCCGGTAGCTCCCGGCCCCGACAGCCTGGGAGCTTTAGGCGTCGACCTATCGGGCCAGGTGGAGATCAGCAAGGGCGAAAAATAGCCCTAATTCAGGGATAGCATAATTTTCCTTAATGTTCCATTATTAAAGCTAATGCATGCTTTAATAATGGAACCTTTGTTTAATTTAACAGTTTAACAGTGGGGGTCACCTACCTCGTGACGTTTCCAGGCCGCGCTTTGCGGACAGCTTTGGGAAAGCTTGGCGCTATCGCCCACTACGACCGTTAGCATGTCCTGGGGACGGAAAAGACGCTTAGAAACCTCAAGTATCTCTTCGCGGGTTACCTCTTTGTACCGATTCAGCAGGTTATGGTAATAGTCGCTGGGCCAGCCAATAATCTCTAGCTGCATTAAAGCCTTAAGAGCTTCTTCGGTATCGGTAAAGGCCATAATAGTGGCGTTAATTAAAGCTTCGCGCGCCTGCTGAAACTCGGCTTCTCCTACCAGCTTACAGCACATCTCTTCCATTTCGTCATGCACACTGCTGAGAACGCGCTGTGTGTTCTCAGTCTTGGTCTGCGCGCTAACCAGCACGCGCCCCCGCCTTAGCGTGGAAAGATCCGCCAGTGAATAAATGCTATAAGCCATCCCGTTCCGCGTGCGCACTTTATCCATCAGCCGCGAAGAGAAGCTGCCGCCGCCAAAAATATAGTTCGCCAGTTCCGCCGCCGGAAGCTGCGGATCAAAGCGGTTCAGCCCCAGCATTCCCATGCAGATACAGCTTTGTGTACCTTCTCTGTCCACTAAATAATTGCCCATAGCCGCCTGTCCCGAAAGCCGCGGAGCCGTAAATTCAGCGCCCAAGCCAGGCTTCCAGGCTTCAAAGGCCTTCTCGAGCGTATCTATAAGCCGATCCTCATCAAAATCTCCGCAGACCGCCAGATAGCCGTGGCGAGGATCCCACACCTGCCCGTGCCAGCGGCGAATCTCGCCTTCGGTCAGCGAGTTAATATCCTCCCAGTTATCGTCCCAGCCCTGGGGATCGTCCCCATAAAGCATAAGCCCAAACTCGCGGCTGGCCACATCGGCGGGATCGTCATTGCGGCGGCGCAGAGCCTCACGCCATTGCTCCTTGATTATGCCCAGCTTACGGCCGTCAAAGCGCGGCCTAGTTATCATCTCAGTTACTAAGCCCAGAGCTATATCCAGCTTTTCTGCCAGCCCACAGCAGTAGAGGGCGGTAGTCTCCAGACGCGCCTGCCCCTGCAGGGTCAGCCCATGAAAATCAACAAGCTCGTCAAATTCCTCGGGCGAATGCTCAGCGGTACCGCCAGTGCACAGCAGCGACTGAGCTACACTGGGCAGACGCTTGCAGCGGCGCTCGGGGTGCAGATAGCCGCCCCGCGCTCTGAAATCTAGGCTCATCAGCGGCAGACTATGATCCGCCAGGCTATAAACTACCAGACCATTGCTAAGTACAGTACGGCCTACTTCCGCGCCTACGCGCGGCATCTGCCACTGCAGATCGGGGAAGGCCATTCTATCTACAATATCGCGCCCCTTGGACATCTTACGCTCAGGCTTAATCATAACGCTTACCATCCTACTATGTATCACACCAGACTGTCCGACTGATCACAGTCGCTATTTGCTGAAACGATCTCTCCAACGCTGCGCTGATCGGCCTGCAAATATTGCCTAAGCACCCGCTGCACATCATCTCCAGTCACTTCGTTATAGCGTTCCAAATCGTTAAAGCGTTCCCAGCCGCCTCTGAAGGCTTCGGCGCTGGCCAGTTCACTGGCCAACTCGGCCGAGGAGCGCAGGGACTCCAACCAGTCAGTGCGCATCCTGGTGCGCACTCGTTCCATTTCGCGCTCAGTAGGGCCATCGGCAATTAGGGCCTCAATTTCGGCATAAGCCGCGGCTTCCAGCTCGGCAGAAGTGCAGGGCTCCTGCGGATAGAGACTCATCAGCAGAGAATTGCTCCAGGCCTGCGAGCGCTGAAAAATATTGGCGTAAAACGCTTTTCCGGTTTCCACCAAATGCCGATAGAAACGGGCATTGCGGCTGCCAGACAGCAATTCGCAGGCGATATCCAGGGCATACTGATCGCTGTGCCCTGGCAGCGGACCCGGATAAGCTATCAGCATACGCGGCCCGGCATCCAGTTTTATGGCGACCCGCCTTTCACCCCACTGAACGCCGCGCTGCGCAAAGCGCCACGCCGGCATCTCGCGCGCGGGGATCGCCGCGAAATAGCGTTCGCTTAAAGCCCACACTTCATCCTCGTCGAGATCACCCGCTAAGCAGATAACCAGGTTAGCGGGCGCATAATACTCGGCAAAATACTTCTGCACATCCTTCCTGGTCATCGTCTGCAAATCGCGGGGCCAGCCCACAATGGGCGCTTCGTAAGGCGAACCTAAATTGAGCAAAGCGTTAACCTGCTCCAAAAGAATTCCATCCGGATCGTTGTCTATGCGCATACGCCGCTCTTCCTGAACGACATCGCGCTCGGTATAAAATTCGCGGAACACCGGAGAGCGCAGACGGTCTGATTCCATAAGCGCCCACAGCTCCAGCTTATTCTTGGGCAGGGTCACATAATAGCGCGTACCGTCACAGCCAGTGCCGGCATTTAATCCCACCCCGCCATGGCGCTGATATATGGTCCATAGCTCATTCGGCACCGAAAACGGCTTAAGCTCAGCCTCCAAAGCGGCGATCTGCGCGGTCAGTTCCTCCACCCTTTCTGGGCAGCCCCCGCTGTAATGGGTGCGCAGCTTGGCCTGTTCGCTAAGGCGCTCGGCGGCCAGCCCGTCAATTTTGGCCAAAAGCTCGGCTTCGATGCTTCCGTCGTCGAGCGTGCCAAACGCGCGCGTACCCTTAAACATAAGATGCTCTAGAAAATGCGAAACGCCGGTCAGTCCCGGTCCTTCGTTGACACTGCCGACCCTAGAAACGATGCAGGCAGAGAACAGCGGCGCCTGAGGCCGGTGGCAGAACAGTATAGTAAGGCCATTGGCCAAAACGCGCTTGCGGCAGGAAACAACAACATCATTATTCATAATGCGCTCTTTCTAGGTGTGCGCGGCCTTTCTTGCCATTCTTTAGGAGAGTTAGGATGCTGTCATGTTAGCTAACCGCTAACTTACAATCGTTGGGTTATATTTGCCTGGCGAGGAGCTAGTCTCGTGCTTTTGTTAATAATTTGGCAATAATAATTTAATCATTTAGATACGATTTGGTCAGAATGCTGTTAACATCGGCCCGCTATAATCTCATCACGGCTACAGCAATAACGGCAGCCAAATAAATCCAGCACGAGGAGGACTTCACCATGCTGCAAGACTTAGAGATCCGCCAGATAGTAAAGTTTACGGGAGAGGGCTCCGCTCTGGCCTCTGTTACCTTCCGCATCGGATCCATAGTGGTGCGCAATGCCAAGCTAATGGAGACGGAAGGGCGCCGCTGGCTGGCTATGCCTGCCAGGAAAATGGGCAATGGTAACTGGTTCAGCCTGGTATCCTTCGGCTCCTACGCCGACAAAAAGCAGCTCGAAGAGCTGGTTAGCCACGCCTATGACACGGCGGTGCAAAACGACCTAGCCCCCGAGCTAATCCCAGCCTTCTAGCTAGCATACTAAAATAGCTATCTCGCTAAGGAGAAAAAACATGTCAGAAGATTATGAGATCCGCCAAATCATCAAATTCTCGGGAGACGGACCCGGAAAAGCCTCGGTCAGCCTACGCGTAGGGCCTCTGGTCATACACGGCGCCCGCATCATGGACAAGGATGGGCACCGCTGGCTGGCCTGGCCATCACGCCCCAGCAGCGACGGCAAATGGTTCCATCTGATCAGCTGCGAATCCAAGGAGCTGATGCAGGAACTGGAGCAGGCCGCCTTGGAAGCTTATGACAGCTCGCTGCGGACAGCTGCCGAAGCCGCTGCTGCGCTTTAGACCGGCGGCCTAGAGAAAAGACCGCAAAGCAAAAGGCAAGCGCCGGAAAAATATCTGACACTTGCCTTTTTGCTTCAGCAGCTATGATAGCCTATCATTTTTGCCAGCTTGACATGCAGGCTATGCAGAGATAAGCCTAAACATCATTTTCGTCGTGCATCATTTCGACAAACTCTTTAACAAAGTCGGGATCCAATAGATTCCTTTTAGCCTGATGCTGCAGGCATTCTATAGCCTCTTCAAGCTTCATAGCCGGCCTATGGGGGCGTTCGCTTTGAAGCGCGTCAAAGACCTCGCAAATCGCCACAATTCGCGCTAATTCAGGGATCTGCTTGCCTTTAAGGCCATCTGGATAGCCAGAGCCGTCCATCATCTCATGGTGATGCCGCACCAAAGGAAGCACCTTTTCCAAGGAGCGCACAGGTGAGCACAGCCGCTCGCCCCAAATCGTGTGAGTTTTTACGATTTCGTACTCATTGGTATCGAGAGCGCCATGCTTATACATAATGTCTCTAGGCACCTTAATCATGCCTATATCATGCAGCATGCCGCCTTTATAGAGAATAGTCTGATCAGTTTCTGACAGCCCCAAACGCCGGCCAAGACGCCGAGAGGTCTGCGCGACTCGCTCGGGATGTCCGGAATTGTTGGTTTCTCTGGCATCGTATGCTGACGTGAGCGAAAATAGAAGCTTTTCAAAGCCCTCGCGCTCTTCCAGATAAATACTGCGCTCAAAGGCTACGTTTACGCGGTTGATAACCTGACTGCTGCTCATGGGGCTGTATATTATGCCGTCTATTCCGCACTGGAACAGCTCAGATTCTTCCTTAACGTTGACAATAGGCGCAATACATAATATCTGCATAGAGCCTATATAAGGATCGCTATCGCGCAAAGCACAGAGCTCTGCCACGTTTTCAATGCTCACCGTGCTGTCAAGAATAATGATACGAGGTATCTGCCGCTTTATCTGCGCCATCAGCGCATAAAAGGTCGAGCAGGTTTGCACCCCAAACTGATTGCCAGTGAGAAGACCGCGCAGCATGTGCACATCATTTGTATCTGCAGAACAAACTAATATGTAGCCTAAATTTTTAAACAATTCCATATCTGCGTCCAACTTTACCCTGTGCTAAAGATATTGCTGTCGGCTCAAGTCCTTCGACTATAGATTAAAGTTACCTTCATGTACAATGCAATGTCATTAACTTAAGATCAATGCCATCGATCCATTAAGATAATGGCATTGATCCTGATTATTCATGTGAATTATCGCTGCGCTGTATGTTAGCGTACAAGTTAGCGCAAAACATGCGTTAAGCCTCGATTTCCCATCAGGTGGCATCAGCGCTATTTTATATCTTCAGGACAATAATACCATACTTACTTTAATGCTCTGACTAATTGTCAAACAGACGAGTGAAGCGTATAATAAAAGATACAATGGTGGAATGTAGGGCAGATAGCTTCCCGAATAGTTGATGCTCGTGTTCCTGTTGTCACTACTTTTCGGAGGAATATCGAGTGTATACAGATCGAACCTTAACCTGCGCCGATTGCGGCCAAGACTTCGTATTTACCGCCGGAGAACAAGAGTTCTTCGCCTCTAAGGGATTTAGCAGCGATCCCCGCCGCTGCCCGGAATGCCGTCGCAAACGCAAAGAGCCCGGACAACGCCGCGAGATGCATGAAGCTACCTGTGCCGAATGCGGCAAGAAGACACAGGTTCCCTTCAAGCCCAGCGGTGTGCGCCCCGTATACTGCTCTGACTGCTTCAAAAAAGGTGCAGGCCACTAAATTATAACAGCCTAGCAGCTAGGACTGTATAATGTTCAGCCTCAGCCTATAAACGTATTTTTAGCGCTGTTCTGTCTTAAGAGCAGCGCTAATTATTATAGAAGGAACATTGTGTCTAATTTAAGTCAAGATCTGCTCATCCCTCAGTCCGAATTGCAAACCGCTGTAGATATTCTGCGCGGCGGAGGCGTAGTAGCCTTCCCCACCGAAACCGTTTACGGTCTAGGGGCAGACGCGGCCAACCAAAAAGCCATAGAAACACTTTACCAGGTTAAAAACCGACCCGCCAATCGGCCTCTAACGGTACATTTGGCCGACACAGACGAAATTGGCCAATGGGTGAACGCTATTCCCCCAGCGGCACAAAAGCTGATAGACCATTTCTGTCCCGGCCCGCTTACCCTAGTGCTGCCGCGCCGCACCCACGTTTTAGACATTGTTACCGCTGGAGGTGACAGCGTGGGGATCAGACTTCCGAGCCATCCCATGGCCCGCCAGCTTATTCGCGCCTTTGGCCGCGGCTTAGTTGCACCTTCGGCTAACCGCAGCGGTTACCTTAGCCCGACCTCGGCCGAACACGTGCGCCAGGAACTGGGCGACAGCGTGCCGCTGGTTATCGACGGCGGTCCCTGCCAGATGGGCATTGAGTCGACAATCACCGACTTTAGCTGTGCCACTCCCCGCCTTTTGCGCGAAGGCCTGCTGACCCTCGACATACTACAGGAAACAGCGGGAGTATACATCGAGCCTGCCGACGAGCACTCTGCGGCTTCAGCGGGACAGCACTACACCCCGCACACCCTGGCGATCGCCTGCCCGTCAGATCGGCTCGCCGAAACAGCAGCCCGAATGTCAGCCGAGAACAGCGCGCCCCTCGCCCTGGTATTCTACAGCGCCTCGCTCAGTCTGCCCTCATCGCCGTCTGTGCGTCCCGTCCAGCTGCCGGCTGAACCGCTGGGGTACGCAAAACGTTTATATTCAGCTCTGCGCTATTTAGACGGATGCTGTCTTAATTGCATTCTCATCGAAGAACTGCCAGACGCCAAAGAATGGGATGTTCTGCGCCAGCGTATTAAGCAGATAACCAAACGCTGAACAGAGCTTATAACTCCGTTTCGCAGTCCGGCGGAGCTATAACCTTCCCAGCTCCCCAAGGCGCTCCCTCGGCAGCTCCGCCATAGACCACACAGGGAACCTCCTCAAAAGCATGGTCAGCGATATCGACCACGCTGGCGGGAATCACCAGTTCACGCGGCAGCTTGCTGAGCAGACGCCAACATATAACCCTTAAGATAAAGGGGCAATAATTTTAAAGTA
Source organism: bacterium (assembly GCA_017444045.1). Taxonomy (GTDB): domain Bacteria; phylum Vulcanimicrobiota; class Xenobia; order Xenobiales; family Xenobiaceae; genus JAFSXO01. The sequence continues at coordinate 7,799 of JAFSXO010000136.1, forward strand.
GAAATTTTTACTTTATGAGTATCGGAGTAGCATTCAAAGCATTCTTTAAGGCGCTTTTTAACCGCGATTTTTCCCAAAAGGTAGCTGAGCTTCTGAAGGGCTCTGCCCCCGAAAAGCTTCTTCCCGAAAAGACCGAACCGCAGCCGGCTCCAGAGCTGGCCGTTCCCCCAGGGGCTGTCCAGATTCTCGGGCTCCTGCAGCGCGAAGGCCGGCTGATCGACTTCCTGCAGGAAGACCTCGGCCAGGCCAGTGACGCCCAGATCGGCGCGGTCGTTAAATCCACCATCTACAGCGGCTGCCGCCAGGCTCTAAAACAGTATTTAACCCTGGAGCCCATTATGGCCGACGATGAAGAGGGCAGCGAAGTAACCGTACCCGAAGGCTTCGACCCGGAAAACATCCGCTTGGTCGGCCAGGTGCAGGGCGATCCTCCGTTTAAGGGGATTCTGCGCCACAAGGGCTGGAGAATAACTAAGGCCCAGCTGCCCGCCATTACCAAACAAATTGAAACTGGGGTCATTTGCCCCGCTGAGGTAGAGCTGCCGTGAGCAAGATTATAGGCATTGATTTAGGCACTACCAACTGTGCCGTTACCTGGACCGACAGCGACGCCGAAGAATTGCAGCTGTTCGATTACCCCGTGCCTCAGCTTACCTATCCTGGCACGGTCGAGAAACGCTCCACCCTGCCCTCCTTCCTCTATATTCCAGGCTCCCATGAGCTGCCAGAGCACAGCACGGAATTGCCTTGGGACGCCCAAGCTGAACTGGTAGTCGGCTGGCTGGCCCGCGAGCAGAGCGCCAAAATTCCCCACCGCATCGTCGGCTCGGCCAAATCCTGGCTGAGCAACGATCAGGTCGACCGCCACGGCGCCATTCTGCCCTGGCAGGCTCCCGCGGAAATATCCAAGCTGTCTCCTGTAGAAGTATCCGCGGCTTATTTAGCACATATCCGCTCTGCCTGGGATTACGAGCATCCCGATGCTCCCATGTCCGAGCAGGAAATAGTCTTGACTGTGCCCGCTTCCTTTGACGCAGTAGCCCGCGAGCTGACCGTTGAGGCAGCCCACGCGGCAGGACTGAACCAGCTCACCCTACTTGAAGAGCCGCAGGCTGCGCTGTATTCCTGGATCGCCGGCAGCGGCGATGACTGGCGCAAGCAGGTTGGCCCTGGCGACCGCATTCTCGTCTGCGACGTGGGCGGCGGCACTACCGACTTTAGTCTGATAACCGTCACCGACAGCCAAGGCGATCTGGCCCTGGAGCGCGTGGCCGTCGGCGATCACATCCTGCTGGGCGGCGACAACATGGACCTCACTCTGGCCATGGCCGTACGCCAGCGCCTAAAGAATGAGCGCTCCATTAAATTGGACAGCTGGCAGATGCAGGTGCTTACCCACGGCTGCCGCGTAGGCAAGGAGCAGCTGCTTCAGGAATACGCCGATGACGACTGGCCCATCACCATACCCGGACGCGGCAGCAGTTTAATCGCCAGCTCCATCAATACCGAACTGAAGCGCTCTGAAGCCGAGCAGCTTTTAATCGAAGGCTTCTTCCCCGTCTGTACCCCAGATGAAGAGCTTCCGCGCCACAAACGCAGCGGCCTTACCGAGCTGGGTCTGCCCTTCGAGGCAGATCCCGGCATCACCCGCCATCTGGCGCGCTTCCTCAAGGCCCACGCCGAAGACGGTACCTTCTTCCGTCCCACCGCCATCCTCTTCAACGGCGGCGTCTTCAAATCTCCGCTCATCCGCGAGCGCGTTGTGACCATGCTCAACATCTGGCTGGAAACGGTCGGGGCCGAGCCGATACGCGTCCTAAAGGGCATCGACCAGGATCTGGCCGTTTCCCGCGGCGCGGCCCGCTACGGCGCCGCACGCCATGGCAAGGGACTGCGCATCCGCGGAGGCACCAACCGCTCTTATTATATCGGCATTGAGAACAGCGCCCCCGCCATTCCCGGCCTAGAGCCAGAGATAAAAGCGCTGTGCGTAGCCCCGTTCGGCATGGAAGAGGGCACAGAAGCCAAGGTTCCCGAACGCCAGTTCGGCCTGGTGGTAGGCGAGCCAGTAGAGTTCCGCTTCCTGGGCTCCACCATACGCAAGAAAGACACCATCGGCGAATACCTAGAGGACTGGGAGGACGAGGTCGAGGAGCTGACCGCCATAGGCACAACTCTGCCCGCTGGCGACATGCCCGCCGGGACCCTAGTTCCCGTAACTATAACCAGCCACGTCACCGAGATAGGCACCTTAGAGCTTTGGTGCCAAGAGGTAAAGGGCAACAACCGCTGGAAGCTCGAGTTCGAGGTTCGCGCTTTAGAACGCTAGCTTCATTGCACATAACAAAAAGCGGCTGCTGAATAATTCAGCGGCCGCTTTCTGTTTAAATTCTATGTACTAGAACTTAAAGTTGCAGTAGGTCATAACCTGCCAGCCATCCCAAGATGCAACGTGGCACATATCCTGCTGTCCGAAGTTCAGGTTCATACTGCCCAGCGTCGGGGTTACGGAATGCTCGCGGGGCAGACTGTCTGTAGTCCAATAATAGCGCCCCATCAAGCCTACGTTCCAGGCCGAATTAATATCGTAATCCACCTTAATCTGAGGATACAGCTGGTTTAAGGCCACGATTTTGGCATTGGTGTCGCCAGTTGCCACCGCGCTGTCGCCCAGAATACCCAAAGGATCAAGATGGCCTTTTATATAAGCTTTGTTAACGCTAAAATCGAGCTTAAGGCTTTCCGTAGGCTCGTAATTGACAAACACCTTCCAGCCGCCGACCCGCAGATCCACGTTGTTCTGGTTCTCACCGCGCAGACCATTGTCTCCCGCCACCAGCTCGCTCAGATGCGACTTGCGCAGGAAATGCGTATCGCGGTATCCGCCGCCGAAGGTAACGCCGCGCTTAGAGATGCCGGGCTCAAACAGATACTTAAGCCCTACAGACGTATACCATTTTTCCACAGTGCCGCGCGGATTTTCCAGCGCGGTGCCAAATGCATTGCCACTACCATCCGGCGCATAGGTATACGGAGAAAAGCCGCTGAACACCGAATCGATAAAACCGGGCGAAAAACCTAAGACATTGGTATTGGGAATGCCAAAGCCCAAGCTATTGGCCGAATAGCGCACATCCTGCTGCGAGGTCTTCACCTGCTCGTAATTGCCATAGCCCAGGGTAAACGTACCGGTAGGCAAAAAGCGCCATCTAATTTCCGCATCTATGCCGCGGCGGTTGTGAATATACGTATCGGTATCCTGAAGGGAATACATAGAGTTGATATAGTTAAAGCCGTTAGGACGCCACAGAACCGTACCGATGCCGCCAGACTGGGGGAATGGCAGTATAAAGGGATCGTATGTGGGATCGATCGATTTATAGGAAACGTCAAAATTGACCAGATCGTGACCGTACTTGTTCTTGCCGATAGCCGTGTTAACGCCCACGCGCCACAAATCGCCGGTAACCTTGTACTCGGAGCGCCGATTCGAGGTGTACTGGGTGCGCCCATACTCGGCGAACAGCTCGGGCTGACAGGTCACGTCGAACTTATAGCGGCCGGAGAACCCGTAGGAGAACATCTCCTGGGGGCCAATGCCGCCCAAATTGGGCACACCGGGAATACCGGTTATGCCGTCATTGCCCACGGCACCGATCATGCCAATCGGGCGCTGATCAGTAACGCTGCCCATGCCGGCGACAGCGGCGGGCGAAGCGAACTGACCAATGTAGTTGTTCGGCGTATTGACCCAGCCTAAATTGAGGTTAGAGGCCAGATACAGTCCGCTCTGGGCCAGAGCTCCGTCAGAGCCTTCGTTAGCAGTGTGCAAGAAATTGCCCCGCAGGCGCCCGCGCTCCTCGTCAAACAGGAAGGTCAGGTTTCCGCCCTCGCAATGGGTCAGATAGCCGTTATTGGGCACAGTATTATTCACGTTGCCGTCAGCCAGACGCGAACCCATAGCCTCCCAGAGCAGGCGATTGCCCTTTTCCCGCTCGTCAAATTCCACGGAGCCGTTGACTTTTACGCCATAGCTGCCCAAATACTTATCGCCAAAGGCATTGGGGTTTAATTCAGATACATAAATGAACGGATCGAAGTTTTCCGTATTAAACGCGCCCACGGTAATTCTGGTATGCGAGGGCTTGTGCTCGAGCCAGAAATGATCTAGGCACATACGGGTATACGGATGGTTGTTGGCGCCCGTTCCCGAGTTGTTGGCCGAAATAGCCGTAAACGGATTGCATGAGTAAGGCTGGGCAGCTCCCCAGTAAGCGTCCACCACGCTGTCGCCTACCGAAGCGTAAGCGGCGAACTCCGCCCCGCCCTGGAAATTATCGTTCAGAGTAAAATTGGTGCCTAAGCGCAGCGTGCTGGAGCAGGCACTGCCGCTAGTCAAAGCGCGGCCCGAGGTCCAGTCGGTAACGGTCATGTTGCCGAAAATAAATGGGTTCATGGTCAGGCCGGCAGCAGGGCCTGTCGTCACCAACCCGCCCGCGCCTGTAGCCGAGCCGATGATCTGATCGTAGTCCAGCAGACCGTGATGGTATTCCTTAGGCGTCCTGTTGTAAAACTTCTGGGCACCGAAAACTGTCTGCAGAGAGCCGTAGAAGGTTATGCGCTCTAATTCGCTCACCCGCTTATCGAGCACATCTGTCTGAGCTTCGAGGGCGGAAACCCGCACTCCGAGGGCTTCCAGCTCTGGGCGCAGATTGTTGGCCAGGCGCTCCAAAGCGTCCAATTCCGCTTTAGAAGCAAAATTGCTCTGCTGTGCCTCCAGCTGCGCCATCAGACGCGCAACCACAGACGCCATTTCCCAGCGGGTCATGGCACGGTCACCCTTGAAGGTCGCATCGGTATATCCCTGCAGCAGACCGCGTTCAGCCAAAGAGGCCACCGCATCCTTGGCCCAGTGGCCATCCGGAACATCATCCGGCAGCGGAGCAGCCTGAGCGACCCCTATCAGTGCGCAAGAAGTTAGCGCCAGCGCTTTGAAGATATTTAGATTATGCATAAATTAGACCTCGACTGGGATATGCCATCGGCTCCCAGCAAAACATAGTTACCGACGGGCTTAAAACAAAAAAGCACGTTCGCATGAACGTGCATTCTGCATGATACATAATATATCAATGTGATTTATGCCGCCTCATTCTATACGCGCTTCTTTTTCCTGCTAAGCTATGAAAAAAAATTGCAGATTTCTAGAGGCAAAGAAAGCTACACTAGAGCCAAACGCGCCCCGTCATGCCCGCCCAAGGCTACTCTCAGGGGCTGTTCCATGGCGATATGGCGCACAAACTCACCCTTTTCGGCAGGCTCCTGCTCGCTAAGCCACAGCCAGTCTAGATACTGGGAATCCGCTCCGCCGTCAAAATGCGCATCCTGTGGTCTCATGCGCCACTGCTCCCGCTCGGTTAGGGTCACATAGCCGATATTGAGCGCGCTGATCTCGTGGAAAAAGTGCGATCCCTGCGAAGGCTCAACACTGCGCTCACCGCAGGGCAATTCCACGATAAGCTTAGCCCCTAAAATATGATTCGTCTCTACGGGAATGCCCAAGCTGGGATCGGATGATCCCCAGCGCCCGGGGCCGATAAGCACATACTGCCGTCCCGCGGCCAGCAAAGCTGCGTTAAGTTTGGCGACCTCCCCCGCCGCCGTCTGCGCCTCGCGCAGGGACAGGGCCTCTTTGTGTACCCATACAATGTCCTTAATCTCCGCGTAATGG
>JAFSXO010000137.1 GCA_017444045.1 bacterium
GCACTGCAGCGCATCACCGACAATATCGACATCGAAACATTCGCCCAGGTTTGCCAGAGCGGTATTCCGATGCCTTCTCATCCCGCTTGTCAAGCAATTTGGGAGCCCGCAAAGCAGAGCTTTGAACTGATCGCCAACGGCGAGGTTAAGCCTGAAGAGGAAATGCCCAATTTAACGGCGAGAATTAAGCAAAATATCGTATTGATGATGGAGTAGAGCGATGAAGAAACATTCTGCTCTTTTGCCGTATTATTATCTGGCTCCCGCTCTGATACTGCTGGGTGTGCTATGCCTGCTGCCCAACCTTTATTCGGTTTATTTGGCCTTTACCAACTACTCGCTGTACCATTACAGCAATTACGAATGGGTGGGCCTGCGCAACTTTATGCGCATTATCAGCGGGCCAGAAACGCGTACCTTTGTCCGCGTTTTCGCTTGGACGATAGTCTGGGCGGCTGGATCAGTGCTGCTCAGCCAGGCCATTGGCATCGTGCTGGCGGTTTTGCTGAATAATAAGGACTTAAAAGGCAGTAACATATACCGCACCCTGTTTATTCTGCCCTGGGCCATTCCCGCGTTTATCTCGGTGATGATGTGGCAGGGCCTGCTCAATACTGAATTCGGCGCCATTAATCGTATTCTCGGTGCTCTGGGGCTCGATTCGGTTATTGTGTTTCTATGTAACCTGTGCGGCTTGGATGTGCACACTCCCATATCCTGGCTGGAAACCCCGGGATTTGCTCACATTGCGGTTTTGGCTGTCAATGTCTGGCTGGCCTTCCCGTTCCAGCTCACCGTGTGCCTGGGCGCTTTGCAGTCGGTGCCTTCCGATGTGTACGAGGCCGCTTCGGTCGATGGAGCCAGCCCGCTGAGGCAGTTCCGCTGCATTACCCTTCCCCTGCTGCGCAACGCCTTGCTGCCGGTGCTTATTTCAAGCTCTGCCTTTAACTTCAACCAGTTTACCGCGATTTATCTGCTTACCTATGGCGGCCCTCCAGTTCCTGGCAGCGAAGCCGGCGCAACGGATATTCTGATCACCTACTCCTACAAGCTCGGCTTTAACCTCTTCCAGTACGGTTTGGCCTGCGCTTACGCGATCTTCATCTTTATCTTGGTGGCAACCCTTTCGGGCGTGAACTTCAAGATGACCGGTGCTTTCGATGAGGTGGATTAAATGGTTAAGCAGCGCAACCCCTTAAAGATTTTGCTATTGCACTTAGTCCTAATCTTCTTCGTGGGCATTACCATTATGCCCATCGTGCTGGTGTTTGGATCGTCGCTCGATGCCAATGCTACCATGAATTCTAAGACTCTGTTCCCATCATTTGCGGAGATGAGCCTTACCAATTACAAACGCCTGTTCAGCGAAACCCAGTATCTGCACTGGATCATGAATACTGTAATAGTGGCTACGCTTTCGAGCTTGATTGCCTTGGCTGTTACAGCCGTAGCGGGCTATGCTTTTTCGCGCTTCCACTTCTTTGGGCGCAAGCACGGGCTTATGGCTATGATTTTGCTGCAGATGTTCCCTGCGGCCATGGCTATGGTGGCTATTTTCCGTCTGCTGCAGTATTTGGGCAACATTACCGGCGGCGCTATTGGCTTGAACTCGCTTCTGGGTCTTTCGCTGGTCTATATCGGTTCTGGCATTCCCTTTAATACCTGGATGATCAAAGGCTATGTGGACTCGCTGCCAAAAGAGCTCGAGGAATCGGCGCTTATCGACGGCGCCACGCCTACGCAGACCTTTGTTAAGATCATCCTGCCTCTGCTCGGCCCGATTTTGGCGGTGGTGGCCATCTTTAACTTTATCGCCCCCTACAGCGACTTCATCTTCCCCTCGGTGCTGATGTTTGAAGAGAGCAAGTATACGGTGGCGACAGGTATGCAGAGCTTTATCTCCGGTAACTTCTCGACCAACTGGACTTTGTTTACCTCTGGCTCTATCGTGGGTGCTATCCCCATCATGCTGATATTCTTCGCCTTGCAGGGCTTCCTCGTCGAAGGTCTGACCAAGGGAGCGGTCAAAGGATAACCGTTAGACCTAGCTATGCTTAGGTTCAGCGTAAAGGAGCATTGCGGATTAGCCGTTATAGCGGCGCTCTGCGGTGCTCTTTTGTTTATTGTCGCGCTCTCCCCCCCTACCCTGGCTGATACACTTTACGAGCAGCCATACTATAAGAGCGAGGAGTATTTCCAGGCCTACTGTCAGGCGGTGCGCTATTACAATAGCAGGCTGTCAGACCAGCAGGTGCGTTCCATCGCCGAGGCCATCCTGCACTATTCCTATTATTATGGGCTGGACCCGCGCCTGGTGGTGGCGCTGGTGGCCTGCGAATCTAGCTTTAGGCCCAAGGCGGTGTCCTCTGCCGGGGCTATTGGCTTGGGTCAGCTCATGCCTGGGACGGCGCGTCAGGAGGGGGTCAATCCGTATGACGCGCAGCTGAATATTCACGGGGTATGCCGGGTGCTGTGCGGACATCTGAAGCGCTACGGGGACCACGGGGAATATATGCGCACAGGGTATTCAAAGGGTTTGGAGCTGGCCTTGGCCGCGTACAACGCGGGGCCGGGGGCGGTGGAAAAGTATGGGGGAGTGCCGCCCTATCCGGAGACGATCGATTATGTCGGCAAGGTGCTGAGCGAGTACCGGCGCCTTTTAGGGTTTCAGTGACATTTGACGTCTGACATGTGACAAGCGTCACAAGTCAGACCTCAAAAGTCGGAGTA
>JAFSXO010000138.1 GCA_017444045.1 bacterium
AAAATACGTGCCGGTGGGATTGTTCGGGTTGCACAGATAGACGATTTTTGTGCGCTCGGTAATGCTGTCAGCTAAGGCCTGCAAATCAAAACGGTAATCGTTTAAGGGGACAAACACCGGCTGCTCAGCTCGTGCCTTGGCCATGACCTTAAATCCCACAAAGGTGGAATCCACGGAAAGCACCTGATCCTCCTGATTGAGGAAGGTGCGCATGATATAGGACATAATGCCCTCGGAGCCGTTGCCCAGAATAATATTGTCGACCTTTACGCCAAAGCGCTCGGCCAAAGCGCTGCGCAGCCTGAAGCCGCCAGTATCGGGATAGCGGTAGGTTTCCGACAGACGCTGACGGATAGCCGCCAAAGCCTTGTGCGACGGCCCCAGAGAATTCTCATTGGACGCCAGCTTAACCACACGCTCTAAGCCGTACTCAGCCTGCACCTCCCAGATGGGCTTGCCAGCCACATAGGGCTGCAGCTTCTGAATATAGTCCGGAATTAGCTGTGCAAACGTTTCTTTATCGAATGTGTTAGTTTCCATGGCCATACCTCACTTTTATCGCGCCATCATTTAAACTGTCCAGCATAGCGGGCTGGCCGCCCAGCACAGCTAGTACCGTCTTCTGGCTGGCATTTACCCTTACCTCTGCCCCGCAGGATTTAGAGAAATCCGCAAATTCCCGGGCATCCTGCTGGCTTTCCCAGACGCTGGCCCACACAAGCAGGCACTGTTCTTCATCCTTATCCTTACAGCTATAGACCCACCATTTATCAGCCAGCCAGCCGCAGGCTATAGCCTGAGCGTTAGCTTCGCTGAGCTTGCTTTTCGCCCAGCAGCCGATGAGAAACTCTCCGGCGCAGTCCGAGTCTAACCGCTGCCACTCGCCCAACTGACGAGGAGGCTCAAAATCTACGGAGACAGAGAACAGCTCAGCATTGTTAAGATACTGCACTGGGTGCAGAATCTGCTTGCTGGAACAGGCACCATCGCGGAACACCCTATTCAGCGCTCCCCAGCCTCCGTGCTGCCTGACGGAATGCACAAACTTAAGCCCGTCGACCAGCACGCTCACCAGATAATCGCGAAACAGCGGGGGAACGGAATACAGCTCGGGAATCTGCCCCGAAAGACGCGCGAATATTTTGGACGGCGATATAGACGCTGCCGTACTGACTAACGCGTCCGGCCGCATACCCAGCGGCTCCGCGGCCGTTAACGCGGTGCTGTACAGGGCATCGCCCTCGCAGAGCGCTACAGCGGCGAACAGGCGATCCATATTGCCGTTGGCCTGCGCGTACATACGGCTTAGACTGAACCACTGATCCTGCAGGGCATGCTCCAGCAGATAGGTGCGGTACAGCCTGTCAACATTAACGCCCAAGCCAGACAGCAGCAGGCTTAAGCGTCCATTGACACCCAAGGCCTCAGACATAGACTGCCTGGAGCCTGATATAGATACGATTGTATGAGCTTCATGATCGTACCATTCGAGATCGCCGTTAGGCACTAAACCGACCAGCGTAGCCTGCAAATTGCAGTCCCGTGGCCAAAGCCCCAGCTTTTGCAGCATTATTGCCCGTACAGCGGTTTTGTCTCCCAGCACCAGGCTCTGAAATTGCCCCTGGCGCAGCCTGCGGGCCTGAGCCGGCGTCACGCTGCTACAGGGCACGGGCACCCTAAAGCGCAGCATGCGCACTCCGCTAAGAGCCTCGCTTAGCGATGCCCAATCGTCGCTGCCGCTTAAAGAGAAAGCCCCCGCCTGCCGGGATAGGACGGCAGTGATTAATATAACGGCCCCAAGAAGCAGGCAGCGGCGCAATTTAATAACAAACATAGCGATATACTACAGGCGCACGTCGACGATAACCGGACGATGGTCGCTGGCGATTCTTACTGGCTCGCCCACGACGATCCGCGCTGACCTATCGATCATCTTGGAATAGAGCAAATCATTGAGAATCAGATAGTCAAGCGCCGAGCTGAAATTACGCGTTTTGAAGGACACTCTGCTCGCTCCCATCCAGCTGAGCACATCGTGCAGACCCGCACCGCGCACCAAAGGCGACAGCGCCTTAGAATCTGGCTCGTCATTTAAGTCGCCCACAATGATGACCGGATACTTCTGCAGGCTGGCGGCAATATTCCGCACGCGGTTGGCCTGCGCCTGGCGCTGCGCCGCTGACACATCGTCATTAGAGCCGCGCTTACTCTTGAAGTGATTAACCAGCATGGTCAGCCTGCTGGGATGGTCGAAATGCACCTCCAGACAGTCGCGAGAGAAGCGGTAGCTGCGCCCGCTGCCCGGGCAGCTGTCCTGCGCGTGGGTAACGTAATTCTTAATGGGCACCTTGGAAAGAACACCGACGTCGATGCCGCGCATGGTATCGTTGCCCTCGACCAGCAGGCAGTAGGGATAGCCGGCGCGTTTAGCAAGATCGCGTAGGCAGCCGATATTTTCGACTTCCTGTACGCCTACAATATCAGCGCGCATTTTGTTTAGCACCGCAGCCAGCACGGCCAGCTTCTGCGAGTACTCCTGCGGAGTTAGCACCACGTCTTTATTGGCATCATCGATGGTATCGAATAGATCGTGCATATTCCAGGATGCCAAGCGCAGCGTGCCAGGTGCGGGAGGGGCAATTCTCTCTGCATTAACCAGTCCGGGAGCATCAGCAGACTGCTGCTGATTAGAGTAATGCTTTTTGCGCTTGCGTTTCGCCATTAGCATCTCGTCAGCTTCAGCCTGAGCGACCTGCTCAGGTTGGGCGGCAGCCTGCGCTACCTGGTCGGATTCAGCCTGAGTGACCTGGAAGGCCTCAGCTTGCGCGACCTCCTCAGATTCAGCCTGGGCATCGGAACAGCCAGACAGCATTCCGCCGGCGCAGAAGCCCAATAACAGCAGAACCGCCAGACAGCGGCGCCAGCCCCAATTAATTTGTCTGCGGTTATGATAACTATTCTTCATATCTATATACTCCAAAAACTACGTACGCCGTCATATCGTCAAGTTAGCGATTAGCTAACGTGTTAACAGCCTAACTCCCCCTAAAGGATGGCAGGGGGAGATGTCGCGACTGCGACAGAGGAGGTGGCCACAGCTGGCGGAAGAATCGAGGTTTAACGCATGTTGTGTGCTAACTTGTACGCTAACAAACAACGCAGCGCTAACTCACATGAATTATCAGAACCAATGCCACGAATCTTTAACTAAATGGCATTGGTCAGCTAGATTATTATACTAAAAATTGCGCTTCCTATAAACCTTCAAGAATAATCCATACGCGCGATCCACAATACGCCTGTAACCTGTTTGCGCTGCACTAGCTTCCGCGACGTCATGGCTTCGCGGCGCTCAGATTACGTAAAAGCCACACGGGGGATAATTCACCCCAGACGAGTAATCTATTGCCAAGCTAAACCGCGCAGTTTAGACGATGCCATACCATTAGCCAGACAGGTAAGCCATGGACACCAGTCAGTTTCTTCACACATCCGGGGCACTGCCCTACCAGATTATCACATCTTTCATAGAGCAGAGCATTATCTGCGCCGACCGTCCTATACCAGACAGCAATATTCAGCCGGCCAGTCTGGATTTAAGGCTGGGAGAACGGGCCTGGGCAGTAAAGGCCACCTTCCTACCGCGCCCTGAGGAAAGAATAGAAACCGCTCTGCAGCGCTACGCCATAAGAGAGATCGATCTGAACATACCGACGGTCTTTGATCTTAACCATACCTACGTTGTAGAGCTGGCCGAAAGCTTCTGTCTGCCCAATAATGTGCACGCCTACACCAACAACAAGAGCACCACGGGGCGCACTAACGTATGGGCCCGCACCCTGGCGGACTGCTACCCGCGCTTCGATAAGCTTCCCAGCGGCTACAGCGGCCGGGCATATTTAATGATCATCCCCCGCTCCTGGCCGGTGATAGTACAGCGGGATCAGACCCTAACCCAGGCCAGGTTCATCATAGGCGACAGCCTATTGAGCGATTTCAGTTTAAACAAGCTGAGCCAAGAAGAGGGCTTAGTTTTCAACAGCGAGGGCGAGCGTCAGACCCCGCGCTTGGACGATGGACTGCTACTGTCGGTCGATCTCAGCCTGCCAGTCGTGGGCTACAAGGCTCTGAGCTGCGATCGTCCCGTCGATTTGTCCGCCATCCAGCCCAGCAAGGATTATTTTTGCCCCATATCGGCCGATAACGGCGAGATTCTGCTGGAGCGCAACAGCTTCTACATTCTGTCCACCAAGGAGTATCTGCGCGTCCCGCCCCAGGTAGCCGCGGAGATGATTGCCTACGACATCCATTCCGGAGAATATCGCTCTCACTATGCCGGCTTTTTCGATCCCGGCTTCGGCTACGGCACCTCCGGACAGATTAAAGGCACTCCCGCCGTACTCGAGGTCGACGCGCACGAGGATGTCATCTTTACGGACAGCCAGCCCATCTGCAAAATGAGCTTTGAGTATTTGGTGCAGGCGCCCGAAAAGCTGTACGGCCAGCAGCTGAATTCGCACTACCAGAATCAGCGCGGCGCGCAGTTAGCCAGGGTATTCAGCTTCTGAGACGCCGACTAATTGTCAGCGTCTAACTGTCATGCAGCGCTGGGCTTCTTGCCTCGCCAATAAAACTAAACGCGCTCGCCAAACAACAGTTGGGTGAGCGCGCTTTTCGTTATAACTATCTTAGCGGTTAAACTGCTAGATTACTACTTGCCAGAACGGAATTTGCAATAGGCCAAATCCTGATCGATGTAGTCCACCGCCGCCTTAATTAGGCTTTCGTCTTTGATGTTCTCGTCGCCCACGATACCAGCGGCAAAGAGCGCCGAAGCATCTACAGCATGATTATTCTCGGCGGCCTGCTGAGCAGCCAGCTCTTTTATTTTCGCGTATAGGGAGGACAGTCTCTCCTTCTCTTCTGCAGGCGCATTTTTGAGAGCCATGCCCAGCTTCTCGCTGGCCTCTTCCAGCTTCTTTTCTATCTCATCCAGCTTGCTGGAACGGAATTTGCAATAAGCCAGATCCTGATCGATGTAGTCAACAGCCGCCTGAATAAGGCTTTCGTCTTTGATGTTCTCGTCGCCCACGATACCAGCGGCAAAGAGCGCCGAAACATCTATGGCATGGTTATTTTCGGCCGCCTGCTTCGCAGCCAGTTCTTTTATTTTCGCGTATAGGGAGGACAGCCTTTCCTTCTCTTCCGCAGGCGCATTTTTGAGAGCCATGCCCAGCTTTTCGCCTGCTTCTTCTAGCTTCTTTTCCATCTGCTCTAAAGTCATATCGGCCACAGTACCAACCTCCGCATAAATAATTCTGCTAAAGCAATAAATATTTCAATTAGCATCCGTAAAACTCTATCCTGCCAGCCTTTAGCCCATAATAAGCTGGGCCATTAAGGTGAAGCAGACGGCTGTTCGTACATCCCAGCATTCCCCGTCCTAGGCGCGTCACGACCAAGGCGCGTCAAACGAAAAGGATAGCACAAAACATGTGGAATTGAGCCGCTAACCCATGGAGAAACAATATGGCAACTATATTCGATTATCTTGAGTGGCGCGGCGATGTTCCACTTTCGGCAGACCCATTTAACGAGGTCGACAATCTGATACTGTCCGAGCTTATCTACGCCGATTTTCGGGGCATCGTTCCCAAGTACGGGAATAGCGTCACCCTACGGCAGGTCTGCGACGATTTCTTCAGCCGCCGCACCCGCGAGGAGGTGCGCGCCGAGAAGTGGTTCACCGCCAAGGCCCCGCTGCTGATGGACGGCATGCTTTCCGGCGCCCGCTTCCGAGACACGCGCTTAAGCTATTACGTAGATGAGATCGATACCAAGCAGCAGACCCAGTTTGCCGCCGTAACCTTCATTCTCCCCGACGACAGCACTTATATCGCCTTCCGGGGCACCGACGGCAGTATAGTGGGCTGGAAGGAGGACTTCAGCTTCCTCTTCATGCCCGCCACCGAAGGGCAGAACCGCTCTATTAATTACCTTAACCGCATCGCCAGGATCATTCCCGGCCAGCTCCGGATAGGCGGCCATTCCAAAGGAGGCAACTTCGCGGTGTACGGTTCAGCCTTCTGCAATAAAAATGTCCGTAAGCGTATATCCGAGGTATACAGCAACGATGGCCCGGGCTTCCGCCCCGAAGTTGTCGAAACCGATGAATATCAAAGTATCCTGCCTAAAATCATAAAGATCATCCCCGACACCTCGGTTATCGGCCTGCTGATGGCCTCACAGGCTCAGCCGCGGGTCATCAAAAGCCAGGCATTTGGGCTGATCCAGCACGACGGCTTTAGCTGGCTCGTTAAGCGCAACCGTTTCGAGGAGTCCAGCCTGACCATGATGAGCGAGCTCATCGATAAGGCCCTGGTAGAGTGGATAAGCCAAATGGACGATGATACGCGCAGAACACTGATCGAAACAGTCTTTTCCACGCTGGAATCGACCGGAGCTGAAGGCTTCCGCGAAATGACTCAGCAGAAATGGAAGAGCGCCGGCGCTATCCTGAGCAAGATAACGAGCATCCCCTGGAAGAAGCAGCTCGAGCTCTGGCAGATCATGCACCGCCTGGGACAGGCCAGCGGCAATACCATAGGCAGCTACATATCCTCGCTGATAAATAAGCAGCTTTCCGGCGAGAACAGGCTGACCGGAGGTACGGCAACGGCTGACACTGTTTAAACAATCATTTAACGCTTACAAGGAATCAATCTTCAAAATGCGTAGATTTCGCAGACACAGCAAGTATAACAGCAAAAGAAAGGACTATTGATTAAAAATGGATGATTCTCTGGAACTAGCTCGGCAGATTGCCGACACCTGTTTCGACAAAAAGGCAATCAACACGCTGGTTCTCGATATGCGCGCCTTATCGATAATGTGCGATTATTACGTAATAGCCAACGCCCCCACCCGCGTGCAGATCGCCGACATAACCAGATCTATAGACGATTCTCAGTCTGCCAAGGGACGCCATGCCAAAAGCATTCAGGGACGCAACGAAAACAATTGGGTGCTGCTTGACTACGGCAGCGTTATAGTTCATCTATTTTTAACTCAGGAACGCGAATTTTACGATCTCGAAGGCTTATGGCACAAGGCTCCCATCGTGTACGCCCCCGACGAAGAACGGGAAGGGTAGCCGCAGTCCAAGCCCTGCCAAAAGCCATACAGCAGAAGGTGCATAAAAGCTATGATAAAAAAACGGCCATCAGGTGAAATACTACCCTCGCTTTTGAGCGGTTTAGTCGGGGTTATTATCGGAGTAATTATCGTTATGACCGTAGTTACCCCAATGATCAATGATCAGGCCGCTGCCGATCAGGCGGCGAACAGCCAGCCCAATGTCAGCAGACCGGCTAGGCCCACCTTTTTCGGAAGCAACAAAGCTACAGACACCAATTCCATCCCCGATGCTGTCGCCAAGGTGTCTCCTGCCGTCGTGACCATCGATACCACCACTGTACGCCGGGTTTACGAGCGCGGCCGCCTGGGGCTGCCAGCCTACAGCACTAGGATTATGGAGATTCCCCAGGGTATGGGCACTGGTGTGATCGTCAGCTCCGACGGACAGATCGTCACCAATAACCACGTTATCAACGGGGCCAAGACCATCAATGTCACCCTCAGCGACCGCCGGCAGTTCGTAGCTAAGGTTCTGGGTACGGACAGGATGAACGATATCGCCATCCTCAAGATAAACGACGATGCTCCCCTTCCGGTAGCAGAGCTGTCATCCTCAGACGATGTCCGCATTGGTGAATGGGTAGCCACTATCGGCAATCCCCTGGGAGTGGGACAGACCGTCACCGTAGGCGTTCTTTCGGCGCGCGGACGCCATCTCAGCGACAGCTCCGTCGAGCTGCGCGACCTTCTGCAGACCGATGCGGCCATCAACCCCGGCAATTCGGGCGGTCCTCTGGTCAACGTACAGGGCCGCGTCATCGGCATTAACACGGCCATTATTCCCTCCGCTCAGGGCATAGGCTTTGCGATCCCCGCCGAATCGGTTACGCGCATACTCGAAAATCTCAAAAACAACGGACGCATTATCCATCCCTATATAGGCATTGAGATGGGAGATCTGACCCCGGCCATCCGCCGTTATTTAGAGCTGCCCCAGGACATTAAGGGCGTAGCCGTAGGACGCGTGCTCAAGGACGGCCCCGCCAGCAAGGCTGGACTTGCCATGGGCGATGTCATCACCAAGATTAACGGACAGGAAACGCCCAGCGCCTACGATCTGCAGGGTATTATACGCTCGCTAAACGTTGGCGATAACGTTAAGGTCACGATAATCCGCGACGGCGAGCAAAAGGAGCTGGAATTGCAGCTGGAAGAGTCGCCCATCACCCGCAATAGCATCAGCAGCAATCCCAACGTACAGACCGCCGGACTAACGAAGTAAAAGCTGGCAAACGGTGATCGTAAGCTAAGGAGAAAACTATGAACCATTTTATCAGCATTGACCAGCAGACCTGCATCGGCTGCGGCATGTGCGCCCGTGAATGCATAGATCAGGCATTAATGGAAAAGGACGGCAGAATTTTTGCCGATCCTAGCGGAAAATGCATAGAATGCGGACACTGCATAGCGATCTGCCCCACTCACGCCGTACATCTAACCCCCGAAGCCCAAGCGCGGGGTCACCAAGAAGAGGATATATTAGAGTTTGCTCCCGACAGCTTCAGCGTCAACCCGCAGCATCTGCTCAACGCCATCAAGTTCCGCCGCTCCATGCGCCACTATCTGCCTCAGCCGGTCGATGACGACACTATCAGACAAATACTTGAGGCAGCTAAATACACACCAACCAGCGCCAACACGCAGAGTATATCTTACATTGTGCTTCGCGAGCATAAGGACGAAGTGCAAAGCCTGCTCATGCGCAAATTCCGGCGCATTGCCAAAATAGCCGCTTTCATAGGACGCTTCATAAAACTGCCCATCAATGCCCAGAGATATGTGGACAAGCCCGATGACTATCTGCTTCATGGCGCCCCAGTGGCGATTATCGCGGTAGGCAACAACCCCCTCGACGCGTCATTGGCTACAGCCAACATGGAGCTAATGGCAGAAGCCCTGGGACTGGGAGCCTTGCACAACGGCATTTTCGTAGGCCTGGCCAACATCAGCCCGACCGCAAAAAAAATGCTAGGCGTGCCCCGCGGAAAAAAGATCATCAACTGCCTATGCCTGGGCTATCCTGCGGTGCGGTTTAGGCGCACAGTAACCCGAAATCCTCTGCGCGTAAACTGGCGATAGCTTATCAAACGCTGTCCAGCAATGCAGTGCCGCCGCGGAAGCTAGTGTTGGCCAATGCTATTGATATCTTAAGTTAATGGCATTGACTTATAATTTGTTCACATCTAGGCAATACTATCAGATCGACTTAGTGCTATAATAGCTTTAATTAGGTTCGATATGCACATCGATCTATTATATTAAGATTATTAGGAGAACATGCATATGTTTATGCCCGGTATAGGTTTTGGCCCCATGTACGGAATGCCATCCACCGCTATGCTGAGCGGCGCCATGGTCGCCAACAGCATGATGCTCAACAGCATGATGGGAGTCAGTATGGGGATGCTCGGAGCTCCCCTGATTACTAACCCCAACATGGGCAGCTTCGTAGGCGGATACGCTGGGACTATGATCGGCCAAGGTATTGGCGGGTTGTTAGGTATGGGTCTCGGTTCCGCCGCAGGGCCTATGGGCATGATGGGTGGCCGTATGCTCGGCAGCTTGTTGGGCGGCGGTATCGGTATGGCCGTCGGAGCCCACGTTGGCCGCAATAACGCTGAGCTGCGCCATGAGCAGGCTGCTGAAAAGAAAGCCGCTAAGCAGGCAGAAAAAGCTGAGCGCAAGGCTGCCAAAGAAGCCGCTAAAGCTGAACGCCAGGCCGCCAAAGAGGCCGCTAAAGCTGAGCGCCAGGCTGCTAAAGAAGCCGCCAAGGAAGCTGCTGCCGACAGAGAGGTTCGCACCACTGGCATGTCCGCCGAAAGCGTTGACGGAGAACTTGGCGCCAGCTGGTGGTCTCCCGCTCCGCCTCCTCCGGGTCCCAGAAGCCCGTGGGATCGCGGACCGCACAGACATGATCCCGATGATCCCTGGCAGCCCCACCTCCCGCGTGGTCCGCGCCCCGGCCCGCGTCCTGGCCCTGGCGGCCCGCATGGCCCGCATGGCCCGCATCACGGCCCTGGTGGTTTTCCTCCTCCGCCTCCCCGCTGGTAATTTATCCTAAGCATTATTAATGCATAATGGCTCACTGACGCGAGTCGGTGGGCTTTTTTATTGTTATAGATCGTTATGGAGATACGCATGAATAATTTTCCTGTAACCGAACTGCGCTGCGCCCTATGCCACAAATCCTACCATCCCGGCGAAGTGCGCTATACCTGTCCAGACTGCGGCACCGACGGCATTCTCGAGGTCCTTTATGACTACAAAAAAGCGGCCGACAGCATGCGGCCCGACGCCCTGCGGCAGGCTCCTAAAAGCTTAGCGCGCTATGCCCCGATACTGCCCATCGCCGATCCGGCCAACCTGCCGCCGCTGCGCGTGGGGGGCACTCCTATGTATCAGCCCAAGCGCTTAAGAGAACAGCTAGCCTGCCCCAAGCTTTACATCAAAGACGATGGGCAAAACCCCACCGGATCATTTAAGGACCGCGCCAGTGCCGTCTGCGTAGCTTCAGCGCTGGACAACCATATCGATCTCATCACCGCCGCTTCAACCGGCAACGCCGCCTCTTCCCTGTCGGGACTGTGTGCCGCGGTTGGTCTAAAGACCATCATCTTCGTCCCCGAGCACGCCCCCCAGGCCAAAGTCACCCAACTGCTGATGTTCGGCGCCACAGTGCTCAAGGTGCGCGGCACCTACGACGACGCCTTTGAGCTGTCCATGCAGGCAACTGCCAAATTCGGCTGGTACAACCGCAACACCGGCTTTAATCCCTACCTGCTCGAAGGCAAAAAGACCGCAGCCCTGGAGATTTGGGAAGATTTCGGCTACAGGCTTCCCGAATACGTCGCCGTTGGCGTGGGCGACGGCTGCATCATCGGCGGCCTATGGAAAGGCTTTAAAGACCTGCAACGCATGGGCTTAATCGACAGGCTGCCCAAGCTCATCGGAGTGCAGGCCGAAGGCTCATCGGTTCTGACCAAGGCCTTCAGCAACGGCGACAAGGTTATCCCCGAGCCAGATGCCGACACCTACGCAGATTCCATCAGCGTGGGCACGCCCAGAGCGGCGGCTATTGCCCTGCAGGGCGTCAGAGATTCCGGCGGCTTCTTCATCGCCGTCCCCGACAGCGAGATAATGGAAGCCCAGGTTATGCTGGCCAAATACAGCGGTGTGTTTGGCGAACCCGCCGGCGCTACCCCTCTGGCCGGACTGCGCCGCTGTCTGCAGGAGAAGCGCATCGACAGCCAGGCTGAAATATGCGTGCTGGTCACCGGCAACGGTCTAAAAGACATAAACGGAGCCATGAAGTCTCTGCAGGCCAGCGCCTATAGCATAGACCTCGACCCCGCCAAGCTGGAGACGTCGCTACAGGAACTGGCCATAGTTTAGTCAAGCCCATGTAGGTACAACTAATAGCTGTCATTTGCGGATTATAGCGCGTAACCACTTCCGCGCAAGGCACATCTGAGCGAAGCGAAGCAGTGCCGGCGCGTAAGCAGGTACAGCGCGAATATGTTCGCGAAACACTAACTAACCTGCATTCTGCCCAATGCCATGACTCTTAAGTCACTGGCATTGGGTATATACAAGTTACGCAGGATAATCAAAGATTTGTAGAATGGTAGTTAGATATTTCATAATATCCACGCGCCAAGCTTGCACAGCCCTGCGCACAATTATGCTCACTGACAAGGTAAGGTTATTATATCCATGAACACCAGCTTAAAACTCGACCGCATTGCCGAACAAATGGACGTGGTTCTCACCCAGATATTCAGACAGTACGTCTCTTTGGGCAGCCCCACAAAGCTCGGCGGACTGCGTTTTTTGGATGTCGAATGCTCTAAGACTTTTGCCTTCGAAAAAACACGCGTCGCCGACGACGGTGTGGGCACCTTGTTGGTTCTATCCGCCCCCTACGACGGCAAAGCCGAAGACATCCGCCATCTATTGGAAGCCGGCCCTCACGGCAAAGATATACAGCACCTAGAGGTGCGCGCCTCATCAGACGCAGGCAAATCCGATAAGCTGTTCATAGAGGTAGGCTATTACACCCCCACCTCCGAATGGCTGACCGACGAGAATATAATCGCTTATGCCAACGAGCACAAGAGCGTCAACTCCCACGATGCTTTAATCGGCATTTTGGAGACAAAGCTTATACCCATCGCCTCCGAGCTGATGAGCTTCTTAATCGATCAGATTCGCATCAACACCAAGAACAAAGAAGCCGAGCGCAATTAGATCATCAATATCTAAGTTTTACCTTCACGGGAGTCTGCATTGATCGTTGAATTCTGGGGAACCCGTTCCAGTATTCCCTTAGCGGCTCTGCCTTTCCAGCAGTACGGAGGCGACACTGCCTGTGTCTGCGTCAGTACAGAGGCAGAAGCAGGCTCCTTTATTTTCGACAGCGGAACTGGAATTATAGCTTTAGGCA
>JAFSXO010000139.1 GCA_017444045.1 bacterium
ACTTTGCGAGTAGTTATAGCTAGCGATCACGGCGGTTTCGAACTAAAAAAAGAATTGGTTAAATACGTTCAGGAGCTCGGCTTTGAAGTAGCCGATTACGGAACGCACAGTACCGATCCTGTCGATTATCCCGATTTCGCGTTTCTGGTGGCGTCAGCGGTTGCCGCTGATCCTCAGAATGTAAAGGGGATTATGATCGACGGTGCTGGTATGGGGTCGGCTATGACCGCTAACAAGGTACCCGGAGTGCGCGCTGCCGCCTGTTACGATACCTTTGCCGCGAAAAACTCACGCGAGCACAACGATGCCAATGTGCTGACCTTGGGAGGCCGTATTACTGGCTCGGGTTTGGCCAAGGAGATCGTGCGCATTTGGCTGACGACTTCCTTTGGCGGTGTGCGTCATGCGCGCCGTGTTGAAAAGATGCTTCAGATCGAGCGGCGTTTTCTCAGGGAGCAGGCCTAGTGTTTTTGGGCGTGGTCAGAGGTACGGTAGTGGCAACCCGCAAGGTGCCGGATTTAGAAGGTGGAGTCTTTCGCATAGTCCAGCCGGTTAACCATGACGGAACCAACCAGGGCGGGCTGATCGTAGCTCTCGATATCATTCCCTGCCGCGAGGGGGATTTGGTATATTTGGTTAAGAGCAAGGAAGCTACTATCCCTTGGCCACGCAAGCTGGCACCGCTTGATGCTACTATAGTCGGCTTAGTCGACGATATGGATTTGCGATGATATTAGGACGTGTAGTAGGCAGCTTTTGGTGCACAGCGCAGCATAAATCCTTTGACGGCCGTCGTTTAGTTTTGATAGTGCCGTGGGATGCGCTTTCCGAGGAAACAAAGGGAAGTACGATCGTCGCGGTAGATACGGTGGGCTGCCGTACCGGTGATGTTATTACTCTTCTGTACGAGGGCAGCGGTGCCCGTCAGGTTTTGGCCGATAAAACCTGTCCCGCTGAGGCGGTTGTAGTCGGAATAGTTGACAGAATTGATATTGATTATACGGATAATTAGCGCTTGGCATAGAGTGCGGGTCGCTAGACTGCATAGAGGAGGACAAGCAGGTGGATATTGACGCTTTAGTCGCGAGGATTACCGACGAGGTTATGCAGGAGCTAAAT
The DNA here is from genome assembly GCA_017444045.1 of bacterium. GTDB lineage: Bacteria > Vulcanimicrobiota > Xenobia > Xenobiales > Xenobiaceae > JAFSXO01. The sequence goes on from JAFSXO010000139.1 coordinate 1,120, forward strand.
CGCAAGGGAGCTTCGGTGGCGCCCAGTTACGGCTCTGCGCCTATAGCTAAGGAACATAAATGCTGTGGTGGATGCGGAGGCCATGGCGGCTGCGGAAGCGTATGCACAGCCAGCACAACTGGTGAGTGCTCCGGCAAGGGAAGCTGTACCAGTCTGATCCCCGATAAAGTGCAGGCGGTTATTGATGCCGGTGCCGATCGCGTTACCAATGGTCTTGGCACTATTACGGGTCGCATGGTTGCCGATATGATCGACCACACGCTGCTCAAGGCCGATGCCAAGCGCGATGATATCTTGAAACTTTGCGAAGAAGCCCGCGAAAACCGTTTTGCCTCGGTGTGCGTCAATCCCGCTTGGGTTAGCACCGCTGCCGATGCGCTGCGCGGATGCAGCGTTAAGGTCTGCACGGTTATCGGCTTCCCCTTAGGAGCTACCACGAGCTTTGCCAAAGCCAATGAAACCCGCGACGCTATCGCTAACGGAGCCGATGAGATCGATATGGTGATCAATATCGGCGCCTTAAAGAATCATCAGGATGATTTGGTCGAAAACGATATCCGCGAAGTCGTTCGCGCGGCTGGTGGTCGTATAGTTAAAGTCATCATCGAGGCGGCAATGCTTTCCGATGAAGAGGTCGTCCGCGCCTGCCGTCTGTCCCGCAATGCCGGTGTCGATTTTGTTAAGACCTCGACCGGCTTCGGCCCTGGCGGAGCCACCGCGCACCATGTCGCTTTAATGCGGCAGACCGTGGGGCGCAATATCGGCGTAAAGGCTTCCGGCGGTATTCGCGATTTTGAGACTGCGGCTGAGATGATTAAAGCTGGTGCTACCCGTATCGGTGCCAGCGCTTCAATTAAGATTATGAAGGGTGGCAATTAATTAGTTTTGCCATTCTGTTGTTAGCTATGAGATAGCGTCCGCGCTGTCGGAGCCGACTGCTGTTGGTTCTGGTTGCGCAGGCGCTATTTTATTTGGAGCTGTTCATCGTTTTTCTTATGACTGAGCTGTGCAAGACGCGGGCGCTTGTGGTGTCCAGAAGTTCCTTGGGCGAAAGTGACGAGCTGATCAGGCTGTTCACGCCTGGCTATGGCTTGCTTAAGGCTGCTGTGCGCGGTTCCAAAAAGGTTACCAGCTCTTGGGTGGGCCGGCTTGAGCCATTTTCAGAGCTTGATGTGTGGCTGCGCTTGGGGAAGGGGTTGGGCCGTTTAGAGCAGGCTGAATATTTGTGCAGCTTTGCTGGTATTCGCACAGATTATACGCGCCTGTGCTGGGGCAGCTATCTTTTGGAGCTGTGGGCGGCTGTTTTTGAGGATACTGCCGATGCCGCCGATGCTGACGAGGGTTATGCTTTGCTGCGCCAGGCTTTGGATGCGCTGAATCGGTCGGAGCGCTTTCGCTTAGGCTGCTGCTGGGCGGAATGGAGGCTGCTGTCGCTGCTGGGGCATAAGCCTTGCGCCGATAGCTGCGTGGAGTGCGGGGAGCGCAGTCTGGCGGGGTTCTCTTATGCGTTGGGAGGGACGGTGTGCGCGCGTCATTTAGCGGAGCCAGCCTGCCGTTTATCCTCGCGGCTGCTGAAAATGCTGTATCGCCTGCGGTTTCTCACCGCGGAAAAGGCCATTAGCGTTACGGCTGATCCCGCGGAGCTGAAGTCTCTGGAGGATGTCGTTTGGAAGCATTGGTGTGCCTGCGATCTGCCGAGGGTTCGTGCTCGCAGAATGGTGGATAACTTAGAGTAGTTTTTTTTGGAGGCTTTAGCAATGCGGATTTTGGGAATCGATTGGGGCGATAGGCGTGTCGGGGTAGCTTTGTCCGATCCCAGCGGAATAATCGCCAGCGTTTTGGAAACAGTCGACGGTCGCGATAAGGACTATTTGTTAGCGCATATCCGCGATTTGGCTGAGCAGTACCGTGTCTCTGAGGTCGTGGTGGGTAGGCCGCTTAATGCCGATGGCAGCGAAGGCAAGCAGGCGCAGAAATATGCTGAACTGAGCGAGCGCCTAGCCCAGCGCCTTAGTGTTCCGGTCGTGGCTCAGGATGAGCGTTTCACCACGGTGGAGGCGCACAGCGCGATGAAG
>JAFSXO010000140.1 GCA_017444045.1 bacterium
CTCAGCCTCGGCAACTGGTTCAGATGCTCCAGCGGAAGCATCGCCAGCGGCAGGAGCGCCAGAAGTCTCAGCCTCGGCAACTGGTTCAGATGCTCCAGCGGAAGCATCGCCAGCGGCAGGAGCGCCAGAAGTCTCAGCCTCGGCAACTGGTTCAGATGCGTCAGCGGAAGCGTCACCAGCGTCAGAAGCACCAAAAGGCTCAGCATCGGCTGCGCTTTCAGCAATGTCAGCGGAAGCATCAACAGCGGCGGGGGCGCCATAAAGCTCAGCCTCGGTAACTGGTTCAGATGCGTCAGCGGAAGCGTCACCAGCGTCAGAAGCACCAGAAGGCTCAGCATCGGCTGCGCTTTCAGCAATGTCAGCGGAAGCATCAACAGCGTCAGAAGCGTCGGTGAACTCAGCATAAGTTATGACTCTGGTAACACCAGCGGAAGCATCAGCAACGGCGGAAACACCAGAAGGCTCAGCATCGGCTGCGCTTTCAGCAAGGCCAGCGGAAGCGTCACCAGCGTCAGAAGCGCCGGAAAGCTCAGCGTCGGTGACGGTTTCTGATACGCCAAAGGAAGCATCACCAGCGGCAGGAGTACCAGAAGGCTCAGTATCGGCTGCGCTTTCAGCAAGGCCAGCGGAAGCATCGGCATCCAGAGCCTTAGCGGCCGCGCCATCGCCATTGTCAGACGCAGCAGCTTCTGAAGCTTCTTCCGCAGGCCCAGCTCCAAGACCCTTAGCCTCGGATCTGTTCAGAATACCGGAGAAGGCGCTAACCGCTCCCGTATAATTGCCCTCTGAGTCAAGAAGCTTGCGCACCTCGGCGATCTGCTCGCTGAGCTCCGCCGGAGGATTATCCTCAAAGGTCTCTTCAACTATAGCCTCGGCATCTTCAACAGCTGTTACGGCCTCATTAATACGATCGACTTCATACAGCAAAAGAGCGCGCTCAAGCTCGATCTGAGTTAAACGCAGTCCCCGCTCATTAGCCGAGCAATCCCTGGAGATAAAGGCCGGAGCGCGTCCCATCCAAGCCAAGACTTCGGCTTTTTTATCAATTCTATTCAGACATTCCAGCAACAGAGTATACGCCTGCCAGGTGCAGCCCTCAGGCCAGCACGGGCTGTCAATATTGGCTAGAATAAGCTCGCACAAGGCCAGCAGCGAGAACATGCCCTCATCGTTATCATCGGCGCACAGCTCCTGGGTGCGCTGCCACCAAACCGTCAGAAGCTTTGAGCATCCCGTGCGCTTCACGGCTTCGGCGTGGCGCATTATAGCCTCGGCAGTAGCAGACAGCTCCTTCCAATAGCGTCCGCTGGTTACAGGCAGGTACTGGCGGCTGTAGATATCTTCAACTGTGTCCAAATCTGCCGCTTCCCACACGGGACAGGCCAGCAGCTTAGCCCAGGCCGAAGCAATCTCCACGGTAGTCTGGAACTGTTTAGCCAAGATATCGATCAGAATTCGGCGCGTGGCAGCCGGGCACCACTTTAGCAAAGGCAGCGAAGTGCCAGGCTTCTGCAGCACATCGGCCAGACAATTAAGCATTAAGGCACCCTTAGATGTGCGGCCTTCGCGCAGAGCCAGCAGCAGCTGAACAGCATAGACGAAGGAGATCTCCCAGCTATAGGCATTGCCTCCGCTATGCTTGCGGCGCGAATAGAGCTCTTTTTCAGCTTTATCTAAAGCCTGGCGCACATCGGCCTGCTCATCCAGTTCAGCGCATACCCATGAGCGCAGTGCGGACACCATACCACAATATACTACGCCGAACTGCTCGTCTTTAGCGGAATAGCGCTGAAGCACCGACACGATAATATCGAGCTTTTCTACAATAGCTGGGGTAAACTCTTCGCTTTCGGACAGCCTGCGGGCGCAGAACAGGCTTACCCAAGCGCTCAGCTCATCGTCGGCAGAGGCCGCGGCCTCGCTTTCCAGCCACTCCAGCCCCAGCTGCAAGGCCTGATCAGCCTCGCCGGACAGAGCCGATATTTTAATGCTAAGCAAGCTGGCCAGCAAATGGCGAGCGCTGCATTCGGCGGGTATGTAGCCATCGGTCCAGAACAGCGCGCGGGCTTCCTGCAAAGCCTTTTTGGCTTCGGCATACTGCGCATCGGCCAATAAAACCTGAGCGCTCTTCAGAAGAATATCGGCTAGCTCCCAGGAAAGCACATCGGTCTCGCTGTGCCACGGAGACGCACCGCTGCCTGCGCTGATCTGCCGCTCACAGCTCTGCCAAACCGATACAGCGTGCAGCCGTTCGCGTTCCGCCTGCGCGGCATTATCGTTAAACGCATAGACCTCAGCTATGCCCCAGCGCGCCCAAAGCAGGGCCAGGCCGTTATTTTTTTCGTCCAGCTTCTGGCCGTCGAGAGCATCCCGGAAGTAGTGCACCGCCTGGGCAAAATCCTTTTGCCCAAATATAGCCCAGCCCGCTCCGACCGTGCCAAGCGGATCGCCATTCTGATGCAAGACCTCAAAGAGCTTATGCGCCTCCTCAAACTGCTCGGCGCGCATGTGGCACAGCGCCTTGGCCAAGCACAGAAGCCGAGTCTCCTCGGCATCGTGCGAAAGCTCGATCAGCTCGGCCATATCAGAGACTGCCTGCTCCCAAAGGGCGTGCCTGTACAGATGCCAGCAGCGGCGCTGCAGCAGCTGAGCTAAACGCGCCGCCAGCGCAATGCCAGACAGCTTAGAGGATCGAGTATCGGCTGCCCCTTTGGCCTGCTCATTCGTCCTACAGGCGCGAAGCACGTCTATAGCCCTATCAAGAGAGGCCATCCCCTGCTGATAATCGCCATTCTCGTGGTGAAGACCAGCCAAACCGCTGAATGCCTCAACATAACAGACTCTAGCGCGCTCATCTTCGGGGAGCTGCTCCCAGTAAGCGGAAATGGCCTGCAATTCGCGCAAGGCTTCCTGGCGATCGGTCTGCATTTGCAGCAGGCTGCGATCGGTCCACAGCTGCACAAAGTGATCCTTAACTCCGTTGCAGCCATCGTCTAGCAGATCGCGGTAGACCGTCCAAGCCCGATTTAGCCCATCCAGCTCGAGCTGAATATCCACTCCGCTATGCAGCTGCGCCCGCTTCTCCCATAGAGCTGCTAAAGCACAGCGATGCTGCTCAGTAGGCTCCAGCTCGGACAGCTTCTCACTGACAGCTATAGCATCGTCTATCTCAGCCAGAACAGCCGCCAAAGCCTCCCGATCGATTTCCTCTCTGCCTTCAGGGCAAACGGCTTCAGAGGAAGCATCTAACTCCCCAGCAGCAGCTTCGGCATCAGTGTCAGCCTGTACGCTAGGCAAAGCTTCGCCAGCCCCGCTATCCTCGCCGACAGCGGTTTTATCGTCTGAAGCTTCACTCTCTGTAGCTGAATCTGAAGCTATTTCCGACTCATCAGAAGCAGTGCCTTCGGCATCAGCAGTCTCAGCTTCACCAGCAGCTGGTGTCTCGAGCTCCTTGCCATCGGCTGTCAGCTCAGAGGGCTGCTCTTCAGCAGGCATCCCGGAGGCTTTGGCCGCCCTTTCGTCACGCTCCGCGTCGGCAGTGGCCGACTGGGGCTCATCCTGACTATCGCCGCTGTTTTTGTCGGCCCGCCTGAGATATAATTCTTTCTCCCCGCTGCTAACCAAACAGCCGCATACCCAGGACAAGGCGGTAAGCCACTCGGCCTTAGCCTCAGAAGCGACCAGCTCCTGAAGCAAGGTCTTGGCCTCGGCTAGCTTTTCGGTTTCGGGGTCTTCCTCGCTATAGCGCAGTACGCCATACTTGGAAATCGCCCACATTTCCAGCGCCGTTTCATCGCTGGCCGAAGGCTTCTCGCCCATCAGACTAAGCACGCTGAGATACTCCGAACGGATAGCCCAAATATTGCCACCGCGCTCTCCGCTCTGGAGCTTAGCCAGCAGATAATTGATTTTGGCTAGGATCATACGCTCGGATTTCCTAGCCGGCTCCAGCTTAGCCCACACCGCCCTATGCAAGGCCGCAATAGCCTGAGGCACGGATTCTAAAGCCAGCATGGCATTGGCCTGCAGCCAAACCCCATTTAAGAAGACTTCAAGCGCCTCGGGGCTGTCATTACTGAGAAGCGGGGAGATAATTTCTACAGCCAGAGCGGCATCGTCGCCAGCCGAACTGACATTGCCCAAATCCATGTCCAGCTTCGCCCGGCTGCAAAATGCCTGCGCTCTCGGCAGAAGCATATCCTTTGAGCTGTCCTCGGTGATAGCTATTATACTGTCTAGCTCCTCGCGCGCGGCAGAAGTATTCTCCAGGCGGCGATGGCATTCCACGCGCATTAGCCTAAGCCGGATAATCTGACGGCGGAACTCCGCCCGGTCGCCCCACAGCTTCAGCCAGTCCTCGCTTACCTGAAGCACCTTGCTTAAATGCTGGCCGCGATCGGAATGGCGCTGCAGCCAGTCCAGAATACAGTCGGTAGCCCGACTGTTGCTCAGCAGGCGGGCCGCCAGCCCTTTTTCCTGGCTCTTTACGACCCATCGGGCTAGATTGGTTATCGCCAGCCTATCAAGCCGGTCGTGGCCACCGCCATTGGTAACGCGATCCTCAGCCCAATAGGCCAACTGCGCACAGGTATCGACTACGCGCTTCCTGGTAATAGCCTGCAGCCTAGCCAGAGACACGCCGGGAGCGCAGCTAACATCGGTTCCGGGGCAATCTAAAAGACCAATCAAATGCTTAAGCAGAACCTCGCCATCGCAGCAGCCGAGGCTGGGATCTGCCAGCAGCTCCAAGGGCAGGCGTCCGTCGGCTTCGGAGACAACGGCCAAAATGGGCCAATAATACTGAGCGAAAACTCTTTCTCCGACAATGCTCATCAGCTTATCGCAGTTATCCTGCACCAGCTCTTCACTGCCATTATCGTCAGCAGTGACACTAGCCGCAGGCTCATCGGGAGCTTCGGCGGCTACCGAAAACATATTCTCACGCGCAGCGCTGGCCCGGCGCGATATCTGAGCAAAGAAACGTCTTTTAAAGGTTAAATCTATCGGCACATCTAACAAATGGCCGGTGCCTATTTCTGAATATAAGAAATTGTCCCCATTCCTGGCCGCCACCAAGCCAAAGAGCGAATCCATGCGATGGCAATGCGGGCACTCCATCACAGCAAAAAACGGCGGCAGCTCATGGGAGCCAGAGCCCTGAAGCACCAAACGCGCATAATGGTCGCGCCGCAGCAGCTTAACACTCCAAAGGCTGAGGAAATTATCAAAGGCTATCAGCAAATCGCGCAAATGGGGGAAAAACGGCACCACTCCGCGGGCCAATTCCTGCAGGTTTTCCCTATCCTGGCATCCGAAAAAAGCATCGCGCCAGCGCTTCCAATCACTGCCGGCGGTTTCGGCGGTAGTGCCCATGCCCAAAAGCATCGTACAGGGCAAGGCTGGTCCGGTAACGACCTCCACACCCGATCCGAACAGCAGCTGCATGGCGTTGGAAGCCAAATTGCCGCTGCGGCAGCGGCGGGGCAGATATGATACGGCCCAATTGAGCAGCTCGGGAGCGGCTTCGCTAAAACGCGAATGCCAAAGCCGCCGGCGCCAGCCCGGAAGGGGAGCGTCGCTAGGAGCCAAAGGCGCTACGGCGATGCTGACAGCCAGCATCGTTAAAATATCTACCGTTTCGCGGAAGCACCAGGCTACAGGTATATAATTTATATTGCCGTCACTGTCTGGTAACAG
>JAFSXO010000141.1 GCA_017444045.1 bacterium
ATTGGCCATTGCTTAAGTTAACGATACTGTATTCTATACCATTCTGCCAGCGCATCGGCTCTGCGTTGCTTCAGCAATAAAAAAAAAGAGCACCTTTCGATGCTCTTTAGTGGTGGGCTTGACTGGACTCGAACCAGTGACCTCATCCTTATCAGGGATGCGCTCTAACCACCTGAGCTACAAGCCCATTTTTCCTCTGCAAGGTTACCTTTCGGTAATCAGCACGGGAGATATATTACCCCATGCTTCGGATAATGTCAAGAGCAATACCAGTAGCCTCATAACAAAATGCCCCATGGCCAGACCAATGTCGTTTAGTTAGTGTTTCGCGAACTCGTGCTGCACCAGCTTCCGCGCCGGCACTGCTTCGCTTCGCTCAGATGTGCTTTGCGCGGAACTGGCTACGCGCTATAATCTGCGGACGACAGCCATTAGCTTTATCACATGGGCTTAACTAAACCACAAAGCTGGTCATACTTAGCAAATTATCTTAACTTCGTTGTAACAATGGTTTTTTCGGTTGCCGTGGAATGTAAATTAGTTATGACAACATGCAAGGAGCAGCACCATGGGAAAAGAGCGTACAAACGCCAACAGCAGCGGTGAAAAATACGACGAGAATCAGACTATTGCCAACCCCTCTGCTGATTTAAAGCTAACCTGTGATTTCCCCCTGCAATTCAGCTGGAGCGCCTATCGCTCGGTACCCTCATATTTCCCGGGAGGACTGAGCGTAGCCAACAGCTCAGACAGCCAGACCTACCGCAATATTGCCATCAGCGTAAGCGCCGCGCCCCATTATTTTGTCAGCAAGACCTGGCGCATAGCTGAGCTGCTGCCCGGACACCGCGTTACCTTCAGCGGGCGCGAGCTAATCTACAACGAGGCTCTGCTCAATTCCCTAAGCGGTGCCCCTCTTCAAGCTACGGTCAGCTTCGGCATGGCGCTTGAGACAGATAATGCCGAGCCCACCATGCTTTTCCAAAATAAGCATACCATCACTCTTCTGGCTGCCGACGGCTGGAGCGGCACGGCCAATATGGGCGAGCTGCTGCCCATATTCGTCCGTCCCCAGGACGGTACCATCGCCCGCATAGCCAGCGACGCTATGATCAGGACGCGCGAAAGCCGGACTGTCGGCTACCGCCATCATTCTCCGGCCAAAATAAAAGCTCTTACAGAAGCCCTGTTCGACGTATTAGACGAGCTTTCGCTGAATTTCGTAAACCAGCAGTGCAATTACCAGACAGGCCACAGCATCATCGCCGCCCCTAATGAGATCCTGCGCGGCAAAACGGTAACCAGCCTAGACATAGCCCTGTTTTTCGCTTCTCTGCTGGAAAGCATCGAGCTGCATCCTCTGATCATCCTTTACCGCCAGCGGGCCTTGGTGGGCGTCTGGCTTAAAGAGAATCTCATTCTCGATTCCCTAACCATGACCCGCCCTGAGATTCTGCGCTATCAGCACCGCCAGGATCACCTGCTCGTATTAGATACCCGCTGCTTGGCCCGACGGCCGGCGATCAACTTTAATCAGGCTCTGCAAAGCGGTGCCATGGGCATTGAAAGCGAAAGCGACAGCGACTTTCTGGGAGCCTACGACATCCGTCTGGGACGCCTTCACCGCATATACCCTCTAGGCTCCGATCGCTCGATCCTAGATACAGCCGGCTTCGATCCGGAAAAGACTCTGCCACTCGTCCAGGCTCAGCGCATAGAGAACGCCTCCTCCCGCGCTCTGAGCCGCGCTCTGCCCGACCTGCTGAATTTAGCCGATTCTGCCCCGCAGGCATCAGCAGGCACACAGAGCACAACAGACTGGATAAGTAAGAGTGAAGACACCATAACCGGAGCCATAAAAGCCGCCACCGCTCTGGGTTCCCCACAGGAACAGCTGCAGTACAACCGCACCCGCCTGCTAAACCTAACCCCAGCCAATCCCCTGCTCAATCTGCAGGAGAGCAGCGGGGCCATTACCGCGGTTTTGGCCGATGCCGAAGCGCTGCTGCGCCATTTCAGCTTCGGCAAAGAGGTGCATCCCATCTCCATAGACATGTGGCATACCACGCCTGAAAGCGCCGAGTATCCCCCGCCGACCAGCGATGCGCCCTCCAAGACTACAGAAGCGGCTTTGGCCAACGGCCATCTGTTTATCGACGCCAGCGAGGAGGATCTGCATTACAGCCTGCGCCGTCTCAGACATCTGGTAGACTACGAGCGCCAGCAGACTGGGGTTGGCTCGCTATACCTGGTTCTCAATATGGTCAGCTGGCGCCAGGGCAATTCGGTCTATATGGCCCCATTTATTCTGCAGTCCCTGTCTCTGGTGCCCTCGGAGACGCACCGGGGCTGGATCATTAGGCCGGTCAGCTCACATCTGCGCCTGAATGGCAATCTCATCGAGCTACTGCGCCAGAGCTTTAAGCTCGATGTAAGCTCCCTGGGGCCTCAGCTTCTAACCTGTGCCCGCGAAGGCAATCTGGCCCGGGCTTCTCAGCTGCTCAGCAACGCCCTGCGCGATCTGCCCAGCCTGGAAGTGGTCAGCCGTACCGTAATAGGCTCCTTCCCTATGGGCCGTTTTCAGATCTGGCGCGATTTAGAGCGCATGACCCCGGCCCTGCAGAGCCAGCGCCTGCAGAGCAGAATAGCTCCGAGCCACGATTTAAACCGCACCGAAGTGCGCTCCATGGGCCTCATCAACGGCTCCGCCTTAGAGGAACAGCATCCCATCAGCTCCATGCTGCTGCCCTGGTCCTGCGACACCTCACAGTTTGAGGCCATTGTGCAGTCTAACCAGGGACAGGATATGGTACTGCTCGCCCCTCCAGGCTCAGGCAAGAACCGCACCCTGGCCGATCTAATATGCAACAATCTGGCCCAGGGCAAAAAGGTGCTGCTGGTAACTAAGCACCGCACTACCCTTAGCGTAGTGCACCGCATGCTCAAAAAGGTAGGGCTGAGCCAGTTCTGCCTCTACATGCCCTCGGCGCGCATACCAGACGAGAGTATGCTGGACCAGCTGGAGCAGGCCTGGAAAGCGCGGAAAGCCCCCGCCAACGAACTCGCCATTCAGCAGCATCCCTTCCTGCAGGCGCACCGCCATCTCACAGAGATATACGAAAGCCTGCACAAGCGCCGCTCCAATGGGCTTACGGTTCACGGCGTACTCAGTCAGGCCATGAAGGACAACAGCAAGACAGCTCCGGCCTTCACCCTATCCTGGCCCAGCAGCCAGGCCCACGACGAAACCGTCATGCGCAATATCCGCAAGCTGGTAGAAAACCTGGCCGAGCAAAAGTCCAAATTCAGCGGTCCGGCCTTTCAGAATCTGCGCAAGCTGAACCACGAGGAATGGTCGGAAGAATGGCAGAACGCCCTTCAGGACGGCCTGAAAACTATCTGCAGAACAAACAGCAGTCTGGAAGCCTGCATCGATAGGCTATGGGGAGCTTTGGGCTGCCAAATTAACGCCCACACCACGGTCAACCGCAAGCTGTCCTATGAGCTATCTGAGCTTCTGATCAGCTGTGCCGGGCACCCTGTGGCCTTTGCCCTAGAAAGCGATGCCGCCCAGCGCCTCAATATGCTGATGCGCATGGCTATGCATGCCGATTCCTACGCTCAGGCCGAAGAGCAGCTGAGCTGCCCTTACGCTCCTCTGTCCTGGCAGAATCTAGCCGGGCGCAGGCTGGGAGAGCGCTGGCGCGCCGCCCAGACCGACTGGTGGCCCAAATGCGTATTCGTCAAGAAAAAGCTGATGAAGGAGATCAAAAGCGGCGGCGCCCAGGCCGAGCCCAACATCGACAACGATGCTCCCCTTTTTGACCGCCTCTGCTCCGAGGCCCAGGAGATGGAAGAGCTGAACAACGCTATACGCATCCCCGGCCTATGGCACGGCTTTGACACTACTGCAGCAGAGATTCAGGAGCTGGAAGCTATAGGCTCACGCCTGCGCAATTTCGTTGCCGGACTGTCCGACTATCCCGAGCTGATGGTATCCTTAAAATCCCAGCTCCATACACTGCTCTGCGAGCATCCTGAGGCTCTTCTGCCCGAAGGCCATATTGGCCAGCTTTCGCGGGAATGCTTAGAGCTGGGCAAGGCCATGCAAGCCCAGCAAAGCGAGCTGCAACAGCTCAGCGGCATAAATTTAGACAGCGAGCTGCGCTACAGCGAAGCCATAGGCAGCGAGATCAACAACCTCTGCGGCAGCCTGCTCAAGCAGACGGGCCAATGGAAGGACTGGTGCGACTGGTGCAAGGGACGCCATCAGGCCACCGATCTCGGCCTCACCCCACTGCTTCAAGCCATCGACAGCGGCAAGGTAACCGCCGAGCAGGCGGTTTCCCAGTTCCAGCGCGCCTACGATGCCTGGTGGATCAAGAGCATCGTCACCGAGGACAGCCTGCTGCGCGACTTTAACGCCTCCGACATGGCAGCTCTGCTGGATCAGTACCGCGAAACCGAGATGGCCTGGCGCCAGGCCACCGCCGACATTATCGCCTCCCGAGTCAGCGCGGCCATTCCCGATTACCAGTCCTCCGAGCTGGAGGCAGACTGGGCTACCCTGCGCGCCGAGCTGGCCAAAACCTCCAACCGCAAATCGGCGATACAGCTGTGGACCGAAATTCCCCAGGCCATTACCGAGCTTACGCCCTGCCTGATGATGTCCCCCATTACAGTCTCGCAGTTCCTGTCCAGCCATATGGAGCCCTTCGATCTGGCCATTCTGGCAGAGGCTTCCCAGCTTACGGTCGAGGAAGGCCTCTGCGCCGCCGCCAGAGCCAAGCAGGTCATCGCGGTCGGCGATCCCCAGCAGATGCCGCCTCTGTTCGACAGCTGCTCTGGCATAGAAGAGAGCATTCTTGACGTATTTATACAGAGCGGCGCGGAGATACGCGGCCTGCAGCAGCACTACCATTCCAAAGAGGAATCGCTCATCGCCTACGCCAACCACCGCTATTACCGCAACAGCATCTGCACCTTCCCGGCTCCCCTTTACGGCCTGCGCGATCTCTCCATGGCCCATATCGAAGGCCCCTTCAACAGCCTGACCAAGACAAACATAGCCGAAGCCCAGGCGGTAGTCCGCGCCATCGTTTACCGCCTCAACAGCGACGATCCGACCGAGCGCCAGCAGAGCATAGGCGTTATAACCTTAAGCGCCGCGCAGCAGCAGCTGATCGAGGATATGCTGGCCGAGGAGGTGCAGTCCAACCCCCAGATTGCCTGGGCCTTCGACGAAACGCAGTGCCAGGCCCCAGTTATCGTGCGCTACCTGGAGAACTCTCAGGGCGAATACCGGGATGTTATCTTCCTGTGCATAACCTACGGCTGGGACGGCGACGGCCAGTTCGCTATGGACTTCGGCCCGCTCAATAAGACCTACGGAAGCAGCCTCCTCAACGTCGCCATTACGCGCTCGCGCGAAAAGATGGTCGTCTGCGCCAATTTCCATGCCCAGGATATAGACCTCAGCCGCACTCAAACGCCAGCCATCGCCGATCTGAAAGAGTTTCTGGCCTTTGTGGAAACCGGCTACAACGAGGATCACCTCGCATTTAAGATGGAATTCCCCGACGACCCTCTGCTCAGCCAAGTCGGAGAGGGCCTTAAGTCCAGAGGCTGGCAGGTACACCGCCATATCGGCATGTCGCCCACGCGCATCGGCTTAGCCGTGCTCAATCCCGACGAGGACAATCGCTATCTGGCCTGCATTATCGGCGACGGCTATATGTACCGCGAATCGCGCACCACCTGCGAGCGCGATTTAGTGCGCCTCAAGCAGCTGGAGCGCCTCGGCTGGAATATTCTGCGGGTCTGGTCGCTCGACTGGTGGCGCCATCCCGACACGACTCTGGATCGCCTGCACCAGTCTCTAATCAAGCTTCTGCGCAATGAAAACGCCAGACAGCGGCGCTAGCCTTTTGCGGCCTGTGCCGTGCCGACAACTATAGGAGATACAACAATGCAAGTATATGCGGACAACGCTGCAACTACTAAAATGAGCCGCACCGCCATCGAGGCTATGCTGCCCTATATGGACGAGATTTACGGCAACCCTTCAAGCCTTCACTCTGCAGGACAGAAGGCCAAAAACGCCCTAGAGGAAGCCCGTGAGCGCGTCGCCAGCTGCTTAGGCTGCGAGCCCCGCGAGATCACCTTTACCGGAGGCGGCAGCGAGTCCGACAAC
>JAFSXO010000142.1 GCA_017444045.1 bacterium
CAATGCCATTTAGTTAAGGATTCGTGGCATTGGTTATGCTCATTCATGTACGTTGGCGCTGCGTTGTACTTTAGCGTACAGGTTAGCACACAACATGCGTTAAAGCTTGATTTTTCCAACAGCTTTGGCCACCCCCTCTGTCGCTGGAGCGACTTCTCCCCCTGCCATCCTTTATGGGGAGTCATAATGTGGATCTATTGGCCATTGCTTAACTAAACGACATTGCCTTTAGGGGAAGTTAGGATGTTTTCATATTAGCTAATCGCTAACCTATAACCATAGACTGTTAATTATCCGTCTTAGGAGCTTCGGCAGAGGTTGCCGAGGTATCGGCAGTTTTTGCCTTAGCTGAACGTTTTTTCTTCTTGGCTCTTTCAGGCTTGGATTTTTTGTGGAGAAAATGACTATTGTCATCGAGATGAACGGTCATGTAGCATTTTGTTTTACTATTATATACAGACCCTTCCAGCTCCGTACTTCTGTCGTACAAATCGCTAATTTTGTAAACGGTCTCGCCCTCGGGATACTGAACCGTTAAAAAATTGCCCTCCAAAGTTGCACTATACTCATCACTGCGCTCCTTGGTCTTGTTGTCCTCTAGCACAGCGGTATACCTTCCGTCGTACTTGCCTTCTTCATTGCTGATCGCCCGACCTGCCCAGGCAGATGACACAAGGCTGGCCATTATGGACAGCGTTAAAAACGCCATTTTTGCATATCTAAAACTCATTTATGGTTATCTCCTATACTGCCAATGCCATTTAGTTAAGGATTCGTGGCATTGGTTATGATTATTCATGCGCGTTAGCGCTGCGTTGTATGTTAGCGTACAAGTTAGCGCACAACATGCGTTAAACTTTGATTATTCCACCAGCTGTGGCCACCCCCTCTGTCGCAGTCGCGACATCTCCACCTGCCATCCTTTAGGGGGAGCTATAATGACAATCTATTAGCCATTGCTTAAATAAACGACATTGGTCTAGAATGTGGTTATTTAAATATAGATGAGATCCTAAAGAAACGTTAGCCAATAGATTAATAAACTGAATCGCCAAAAAAAACTTGACTGTCAGCAAAATTAATTGTAGACTAACTTTTGCTTTGGTGACAAAGCGCGTTATGAAAAATTATACAATAGCTTTGCCAGATATGAAGGACTTATCTATTTCTGGAAGAAGCTACACATGAAATGCCTAATTAAGCTTTAGGCCTGCCGCAGGTGGCGTATGAGCCTTTGCGGTTGATAACTTAAAAGGAAGTGTAACAGTAATGAAGGCTCTCCGTAATATAGCTTGCGCCGCCATCGTTGGCGTTGTTTTCGTTGCCTCCGCCGGCATGGCTACTGCCGATGTGGCTGCTCACGCCAACCAGAATGCGCCTGGCGTATGGTACGTCAAGAATATGGGCGTAGACAATAACTGCTTCGGTACTCCTAACTGCGGTCCCAAGACCCAGAAAGAGGCTACCGGTGAAGTTCGTTACATCGATCACAAATTCATCACCATCGCTCGCGATGACAGCAACGATGTAACCGATTTCTATCTTTATGAAGGCATCACCGAGTACGCTCCTTCCAACGAGGGTATCCGCGTTGGTTCCAAGGTTGCCTTGCGCTCCGACGACTGCAACCGTGTCCGTTTCGTCAGAGTTATTCCTTTTGGCGAGTGGATTAAAGATCAGCAGTAATCTAGCGGCCTAATTCTTAGGTAAGAAAACAGCACTTCAGCTTTGTAAGTGCTGTTTTCTTATTTTAAGCTCAAATCTTGCGGTGCGCATAGCTTCGCTATGGCTGCACACCAATGCCATTTAGTTAAGGATTCGCGGCATTGGTTATGCTCATTCGTGTACGTTGACGCTGCGTTGTACATTATCGTACAACGCAGCACACAACAGCGCTAATCGCTAGCTTAATTATTTGGCATTACACTACGCAGGGAGGAACAGCTGCGATCCGAAATTTATTAGGTTATGATTAAACCTACCCCCATTAGCGGCTTCCCAGAATGGCTGCCCGCACAAAGACTTATCGAACAGAGATACATCGATACCATCCGCCGCGTATACGAGCTATACGGCTATACCAGCCTCGAGACACCGGCTGTCGAACGCGTGAGCGTGCTCGAAGCCAAAGGCGAGGTAGACAAAGAGATATACGGCATCGGCCGACTTCAGGGCGAGGCGCAGCAGGACTGGGAGATGGCCCTGCATTTTGACTTAACCGTGCCCTTTGCCCGCTACGTAGGCCAGAACTATGGCAGCCTGCACCTGCCCTTCAAGCGCTATCAGATCCAGAAGGTTTGGCGCGGCGAACGGCCTCAGGAAGGACGCTTCCGCGAGTTTTACCAGGCCGACATAGACGTTATCGCCGAAGACAGCTTGCCCCTGCATTTTGATGCCGAAATGCCGGCCATCATCCACGAAGTCTTTCAGAGGCTGGGAATTCGCGCCCAAATCAGAATCAACAACCGCAAAATCCTCAAGGGCTATTATTCAGCCTGCCAGGTTCCTGAAGAACAGCTTATCGCCGTCCTTCGCGAAGCCGACAAGCTGGAGAAAATAGGCGAAGACGGCGTAAAGGCCTCGCTATTAAAGCTCGGTCTTCAGGAGGACATCATCGGCAAATGCCTAGCCCTGTCCAAGCTTAAAGGCAACTGCCTCAGTGTACTGCAAAGGCTCAGCGAGCTGAAAACCGATCTTCCTACTGACAGCAACAGCCAGATGTTAGAGCAGGGCATCAGCGAGCTTGAGTTTATCGCTAAAGAATTAGATTACATTCCGGAAGAGAATTTAATATTCGATTTAGGAATAGTCAGAGGCCTGGATTATTATACAGGTACAATTTACGAAACCACCCTGCCAGATTATCCTATTCTCGGCAGTATATGCTCAGGAGGGCGTTACGACAACCTCGCCTCAGAGTTCATTAACCGCAAGCTTCCCGGCGTAGGCATAAGCATCGGCCTGTCCCGCCTGCTCTCC
Source organism: bacterium (assembly GCA_017444045.1). GTDB lineage: Bacteria > Vulcanimicrobiota > Xenobia > Xenobiales > Xenobiaceae > JAFSXO01. The sequence continues at coordinate 2,980 of JAFSXO010000142.1, forward strand.
CATCTGTTCAAATGCGGAGCAGAGAGCAGCACCCGCCAGTGCCCTACCGAATATCTGATCACCTGGCCCGAGCCATCTATGCGCCCGGCTTGCCTGCAGATAGCTCGCTATCTGCGCCAGCACAACATTCCCACCGAGATCTACCACGAGCCGCAGGCGCTCAAGAAACAGGTGCGCTATGCTGACCGCAGGGGCATACCGCAGGTAATTTTCCCGCACCAGTGGACGCCTGAAGAGCAAATGATCGAAGTTAAAAGCTTAGCCGACGGAACGCAGCAGACCGTACATATAAGCTCTTTAACACAAGACTAGCTATGAAAAATCCGCGCGTCCGCATCGATCAGCGTTTAGTTGAGCTAAATTTAGCCGACAGCCTCTCCCAGGCCAAAGCTATGCTTATGGCCGGAGAGGTGCTGGTCAACACCAAACGCATCAGCCAGGCGGGCACGCTAATAGCCGCTGATGCGTGCGTAGAGGTGCGCAGCCGCTCCCTGCCCTTCGCCAGCCGCGGCGGATTTAAGCTACAGAAGGCTCTGGACTGCTTTGGCCTTGACGTCAGCGGCCTAACCGCTGCCGATATAGGCGCATCTACCGGAGGCTTTACCGACTGTCTGCTACAGCGCGGCATCGGCCGAGTATACGCGGTAGATGTCGGAAGGGGCCAGCTAGCTCCGCGCCTAAGCCAGGATCCGCGGGTAATCGTCAAAGATCGCACCAATGCGCGCTTTCTCACCCCCGCCGACTTTGAGCAGCCTCTGAACTTGATTACAGTAGACGCCTCATTCATCGCTATTTCTGCGCTACTGCCTACCCTAAAGCAGCTTCTCACCCCCAACGGAGCGCTGATTGGCCTAATAAAGCCTCAGTTCGAAGCCGAAGCAGCCAGCGTAGAGCCAGGCGGCGTAGTGCGCAGCCCTGACACTCACATCCAGGTTCTGCAAAAGGTCAGCCAAACCGCATCCGAGCTAGAGCTTCCGATAACCAAGCTCACCTACTCGCCCATCAAGGGACCAGCCGGCAACATCGAGTTCCTGGCCTTGTTCTCCTTAGCTCCCCCAGACCTATCCCTTCCGGCCAGTTCAATAACCGATACGGTATCCGCAGCTCACAGGGAGCTAGACTAAGCCTGCAGCACACGAGGTACACCAATGTCAAAAGAAGCAAAAGTAGGTTTTTTAGGCATTCTTGGCCTAGTGCTATTCTTCATAGCAGTGCCCTCTAGCTCGACCAGAGACAGCAAGCTGCTCGGCAATACCTATCATCTTATCATGAGCGAGGGCGACCACATAAACGAGGGAGACCCCGTAAAGCTGGCAGGCATTTCTGTAGGCACCATAGACAAAATTAATTTTACCACCCCTGAACAGCGCCAGACCTACGGAGATGACGCCAACATCATCGTGACCGTTAACGCCGACGCTGGCGTACGCATTCCCGTGGACAGCGTTGTCGATGTCAA
>JAFSXO010000020.1 GCA_017444045.1 bacterium
CCTTAACTAAATGGCATTGGAGAAAGCCCATAGCAGCATCGCCTACGAAGCCAAGATCACTGAAAAAGGCATAAATAATATTGTTTAGAATGAAGTATGCTATAATATTGAAAATGCTAAACTGCGCAAGGATTTCGGAGGGGAACAGTTTCATGAAGCGATTGCCGACTCTTAGCAGAACAGCTCTTTGTTTAGCCTTGTTTTTAATATGCTCGCTAAGCACTGCTTGGTCCAACGTTACGCTCACCCCCACCTCTGCCTTAAAATCCAAGGGCATTACTTCACGTCATTTCAATATGGTCTCGATCTCGCCCGACAACCGCTATATATGCGGCTATACCCGCGAGGTAAAGCGCATCAACAACCAACCCATAGGCACGACGATAATGTATATACTGCCCATAATGGGCAACGGAGCGATCGGGCAGGTGCGCGCCTACAATCTGGAGGGCATCAGCCGCGTCGAGCAGGCCTGCTTCACCCCCGACAGCAGGGCTGTAGTCTTTACCACCAAAGCCGGAGCGACTTTCATCCGCCTCGATATAGCCAGCGGCGCCATGACCACCATTATGGAGCACAAAAAAGGCCAGCCCGGCTTTAGGTCGTATCCGGAGATCATTATCAACAGCGGCCGCGAGATGATCGCCCAGGGATACTTTTACGACGCTAACGACTTCGCGGGCAGAAATGCTATAGCCGTGCTAGACCCCTACAAAACTGGCATTTCAGCGTTCACCTTAGCCAACGAAATACAAAAAGCGCAGTTTTCCGTGCGCCAGCAAAATCGGGTCTTTACCGAGATATTCCCGCGCAAGGACATCGGCTTTATGACCATCCACTGCGACGGCCACTGCCTGTTCTACCGCTGGAACGCTCAAAAGGGCGTAAAGTGCTACGACAGAAGCAAGGAGCTTCTGGGCGCCTGGGGCGGGGACTCGCGCCTGTTCTACTCCACCAAACGCCCCGACAACACCTACGATCTATGCCTATTCGACGGCCGCACCGACATTAAAACCATAATAACCAGCGGGCGGTCTACTCCGTATACATATTTGTTTTTATCCGCCGATGGGCGCACCGCCGTTTTCAACGACCGCGATCCTCGCCAGGGGCTGACGACAATATACTACGCCCGCGAAAGCGAAGGCTGGAAGATCCACGGGATAAAAGGCCTGAGCAAGCATTTGGCATCAGGCGCTATGCGCATCTCCGACGATGGCACCAAGCTGCTGCTGCACAACAGCGACGGCATCCGCGTAATCGATATAATAGGCGGCTAAGACTAGCATTTAGCCCGTAAGCGCAGCTAACAGCATAGGCAATGGCTATAAGTTAGCGATTAGCTAACGTGGAATGAGCAATGTCAATGCTTTCGCTCCTTAACTTATAAGCATTGAACAGCATAGGGCAGAGTTAGCTGCATAGAATGCAGTTGGCTATACAGGGCTGACAGCCAAGAACTTCAGCTTGGGATTCTTCTCCTCAGTATAGCTCAGATCCCATTCAGAGGGCATCAGCACCACGGGATTATGATGGCGATCCTCGGCCATAACCGCCAGCCGAGAGGGCGCAAACGCCTCAACATCTTCGGGAGCGCCGCTGATCCAGCGCGCCAGCTTATAAGGAAGATGCTCAAAACGCGCTTCTACCCCAGAATCGGTCTTCAAGCGCTGCTCCACCACCTCAAACTGCAGCTGCCCCACAGCTCCCATGATGGGCATACGCGAGATGTCTCCGGCACTCCAAAATACCTGTATAGCGCCCTCGCACTGCAGCTGCTCCAGGGCTTTGTTAAACTGCTTGCGCCGGGACGGATCGTCTACGATAACGCGGCAGAAATGCTCGGGCGGGAACAGCGGGATGGGATCGTAATGCACGTCAAAAGCTTCGGTCAGCGTATCCCCCAGGGCCAGTTCGCCAGAGTTGACCAGACCGACCACATCTCCGGGGAACGCCTCGTCTACGGTTTCGCGCTCCTGAGCGAACAAACGCTGCGGATAAGAGAGACGGATAACCTCGCCGGTGCGCATGCAGCGCACCTTCATGCCCCGCTCAAAACGGCCGGTGCACACGCGCAGAAAGGCCACGCGGTCGCGGTGGTGCGGATTCATGTCGGCCTGAATTTTGAAAATAAAGCCCGACATGCCCTCCCTGGCCGGATCCATAAAGCCCTCGGAGCTGTGGCAGGCGCGCGGAGGCGGAGCCAGCTTCAGAAACGCATCCAAAAACAGCTGCACCCCAAAATTGCTCAGAGCGCTGCCAAAGAATACCGGGGTAATCTCCCCGCGCAGAAAAGCCTCGCGGTCAAAATCCTCACCGGCCAGGGTCAGCAGCTCGATCTCTTCGCAGAAATTCTCATACATATCGCTGGGCACCATGGCGGCGACTTCGGCAGAGCGCGGCTCCACGATCTGCACCTTAGCCTTCGCTGAGCCATGCCCCTGGCGCTCGAACAAATGCAGCTGTCCAGACTTGATATCGTACACGCCGCGGAAACAGTCGCCGTTGCCCAAGGGCCAGTTGATAGGCACCGAGCGCATCCCCATAACCCGCTCCAGCTCTCCCATGA
>JAFSXO010000143.1 GCA_017444045.1 bacterium
GGTGGCGAAGCAATACCAGAGACTGTCGGAAAAGCGGCTAATGTTGGGTTCGACGAGCCATAAAATCAGGGCGCAAGCTATAAAGAAGCCAAAATAGGCGGCAAAGATTATATCCGCGCCGGCTATTTTAAAAGCCTGTCTCAGATTGCGTCTGCGTTCAGCTAATCTTTTGTGCGCAGAAGTCATCTCAGCAAATCCTTCCTGTCCCAACATATTTTTAACATAATTGTGCGGTTTTAGCAAAATATAGCAGCGCTATTTTAGTTTTATTTTAGGTCAACCCTCTACAATACGGGGCAGAATAAAGAGGAAAGAGGGAGGCTGATATGCTTGATTTAGAAGAATGCCTGCGCTATTACTTCGGTACCGACAGCTTTCGCCCCGGCCAGCGCAGCGCCATCGAAGCTATATTGGCGGGACGCGACGTTCTGGCGCTGTGGCCAACAGGCGCCGGCAAGTCTCTGGTCTATCAGATGGCCGCCCAGCTTCTTCCCTATCTGACGCTAATTGTCACCCCGCTGGTCTCGCTAATGTTCGACCAGGTAAGAAGGCTACAAGCAAAAGGCTTCGACAACGCGGCCTGCCTAACTTCAGCGCAAAGCCGCGAATACAACACCCAGGTGCTAGAAGCGATGCGCTCCGGCTACCTTAAAACCCTATTTTTAACTCCTGAACGGCTCAACAGCGATGAGTTTCTGGTGCGCCTGCGCGACACCCCCATCTCACTGCTGACCATCGACGAAGCCCACTGCATCTGCCAGTGGGGACACGATTTCCGCCCCGAATATCTGCGCCTGGGGAAAGCCATCCAGGTTCTGCAGCCGCGCTCCATTCTGGCATTAACCGCCACAGCTACACCGGCGGCCCAAGAGCAGATCGCATGCCTTTTGGGCCTGCGGCACCCTCTGCGCCTGCACCTATCGCTAAACCGCCCCAATCTTGAATACAGCGTTAAGGAAGTCTCACGCTTAGAGGGACGCGAGATCGCGCTGCAGCACCTATATCGCCGCGAAGGGCTGCCCGCCGTTGTCTATATAAACCAGCGCCAGGAATGCGAGACAACTGCGCGCTACTTTTGCGAAAACGGCCTGCGCGCCGCCTATTATCACGCCGGAATGCGCCCCGATGAGCGCCAGGCTGTACAGAAAAGCTTTCTCGACGACGAGCTGCAGGTGATCACGGCTACCACCGCCTTTGGCATGGGCGTAGACAAGCCCAACGTGCGCCAAGTGATACACCTCACCCCCTCCAATTCTCTTGAAGAATATTACCAGGAATCGGGCCGAGCCGGCCGGGATGGTCAGGAAGCGCACTGCCTGCTGCTCTACAGCCAGCAAAGCTTTGAGCGCGCCTGGGGACAGCTGGACGAGCGCTATCCTTCCGCCGAGCTGCTGTCCGATATATATGAGGCGCTTTTCAGCTGCACACCTGCTGAGCTGCGCGCCCACTATCTCAGCCTTTCGCCAACAAGCTGGCGGCAGACGCTGAATGCTATCTTAGGCTTTGAACACTCCAACGGAGAGCTGCAACCTCCTCAGAAGCCTTTGGAAAACGTCAGCGCTTACCTAAATTACCTATACAGCACCGACTGCCAGCGCCTGCAGGCCATGCAGAATTACGCCAGAGGGCAGCGCTGCCGGCGCAGCCTGCTCCTGGAATACTTTGGCGAACAGACGCCCGGCTTCTGCGATAAATGCGACGTCTGCCGTCCTCCTACCACACTGCAGCCGCCTGATATTAGGACTAGGCTATGGCAGAAAATGTACAGCCTGGCGGACTCGCTAACATTCAGGACAGCATCAGCGTAACAATATGCTAGCTTCCCCTAAAGATTGGGAATGCTGCTTAGTTAAGCTCAATGCCATTAACATAAGCTTAGATCTCGCCCCTCTTGTACCAGACTTCACCATTGCCAGCCGGGGTCATATCGCGGATTTCCTCAACCTCATACAGGGTCACCGGAGCGCCCCACTGCTCCGAAGCCGGCGTATACCGGCCCCGCACCATCTGCGCGCCTAAACGCGGCTTCAGCTTAATCGTGTCCAGCTTAATGTACACATCTGCAGAGGCTCCCTTATCGCTGTCCTTAACGCGCATATAAAAGCCAGTGCCATCAGAGCTGCGCGGCTCCACAATGCCCATTACCCAAATGAGCTCGCCCGGCGCCAGCCGGCTGTCGCGCATCTCCTGAACATCCACAAAGCGATAAGCTTCAACGCCGTCATGTACCACGCGCTCGCCGCGCAGGGCTCCCTGCAGCCTCTTGGCTATATCCTCGCGCTCCTCGGACATCCAGGGATAAATAGCCACAGCTCTGTTGAAATACTTTAACGCCTGCTGAAAATCCGCCAGATCGTGTCCCGCAGCGCATGGGCATACCGTCTGCTCTCCCGCAATCGCGTACCATTCCGCCGCGATGGCCATTTTAGTGTCCTCTCCGCTCCAAAAGCGCGCCCCATTGCCGCGGGCATCGCAGTAGACCCGGCCATCCTTGGGCAGGCCGTCAAAGTTCTCTTCACCGCGGAAGCGGCCTTCATAATTGCCTATAGGAGGGAACTCGGTGGTTTCATAATAGCGGGCCAGCTCCGCGCAGGCTGGAGCATATCTGGCCTGAGCCGCCTTTTTCAGATGCTTTACAGCCTGAGACTTATCTGCTTTTACGCCCTTGCCGTTAAAATAGCAGCGATACAGGCCAAAATGAGCCTCGCCTGCACGATCTGGCTCGGCCAGGCGCACAGCACGGTTAAAATGCTCGGCAGCCTGGGCATAAGCGCCCTGCTGATAGCAGCTATTGCCCTGAGCACACTCCGAGGAAGCCGCATCAGCCCAAGCGGGCAGCGCTCCCCATATCATGGCTATCGCCCCACAAACTGCAAGCGTCTTACGCAATGCTTATCCCTCCGTTTATCCGTATCATTCCGCATTACTGCCATTTCGGCAATTGCTTGTAGGTTAGCCTGTGCCAGTCCGACAGTATTGGTGGTTTTCATAGCTCTTTTGCTGCTTAATCGGCATTCCCCCCCCGCGATTCTTCCGTCACCGTAGCTTCCTCTGGCGCCGCCAGCAGACGAGCGCAAGCGCAAACACCACGGCAGCAAGCACATCAAAGCCCACGAGCAGCTGCCGCCAGGTATTGGAGGCTATGACGGTGTGCGGCTTGATCAACGCATCGTCATGCTTCGCTGCAGCGTAGTCCAGATTGCTAACGCGAGCATTTAAATATACATAAATTATATTCTTGCAAGCCCGGCGCATCGACTGCTGGAAGGTAGCCGACGACGTTTCACAGGCAAGCCGTCCATTGCCTTGGTCCCCGTCCATCCAAAGGTCACCGCCAGCGCGGAGCATCTGGTCAGCGTTCGTATATTCGTTGTGATCGGAATAGTCAGAGATGACTGCACCGCGGAAATTCCACTCGCCGCGCAGCACGCCGGTCAGCAGCGCACGGCTGCCGCCTGCCCATACAGCCCCGATACGGCTATAGCTAGACATGATTCCCGTTCCCCCGAATTCCTCAGCGACGATGCGAAATGGCTTGAGATAAATTTCACGGAGCGTCTGCTCGGTCAGCCAAATATATACACCGTCGCGGTAAATCCCCGCTTCACCATCATTGCAGACCAAATGCTTGACGAAACAGTACACGCCTGCATCCTTCGCACCTGCAACCGCATTGCCGCACATTATGCCCGAAAGCAGACTGTCCTCGGAATAGTACTCGTAGCTGCGGCCATTCAGAGGACTGCGGTGTAGGTTTACAGCCGGCGCATACCAGCCCGATGCGCCTATGCTGCCAGCCTCCACACCGCAGGCATAGCCCATCTCGCGCGCCAGCTCGGTATTCCAGGTCTGAGCTATAATGCCCGCGTTCGGAAATCCCGTGTTATCATCCGGCATCTCATCATAAATGCTAGTCTTCGGCTGGCCAATGCAAACAAATTCCGCGGGGCCGTCCGCTTCTATTGTAGCGGGCTTACCTACCGATTTCACCTCCTCGGTATGAAGAAAGCCATGGAGCA
>JAFSXO010000021.1 GCA_017444045.1 bacterium
CTGCGCATATAGTGTCAAATATGCGGGCACCGCCTTCGAGATCGGTGGCGTTGGTCTGCTCCAAATCCAGATGGCAGCAAATGCGCTCGTGCACGGCCAGATAACGATAGCCTTCGTCGGTTATTTGCTGCTGATCCTGAGCGCTGAATTCCGGGCTGGGGCGTACTCCCAGGGCGACCAGCCAGCGCAGATAGGGGTGGGTAGACAGATTGTAGGGATGGTACAGCCAATAGTCCTTATGGGCCATATAATGGGGCCTTCCGAACATGCCCTTGCCGTGGTGCATGGCCAAATGCAGATCGACAATGGTTACATCGGCGCCGTGGTAGTAATCGCGGTTGAAATCTCCCAGCCTTTCCCAATAGCGGCGGCCTAATGGCAAATAAATGTATCCCTGCTGCCAGCCTTCGTTAACATACAGGGGCGGTATGGTTATGGCGTCCTGGGGCAGCGGAAGCTGATGGCGCGAGCGCATTTCCATGACGGGAATCGTCAGAAGCAGCGCGCCCAGGGTTATCTGTATTAGCCGGCTGCCGAACCAGGATTTGCGCTCAATTAGGCTGTCCATATTGGTGCCGATTAGCATGGCCAGGCAGATGGCGAAAAGGTACATCGACTGATTGGGCCAGAAAAGCTTGGCCAGGAGCGGGAAGTACTGGATTAAATAAAGATAGGGCAGGGCTATGGCGTTGTCGTGAACGTTAACCAGCGTGCCTCCGTATTTTAGGAACGGCCCCAGCGGCAAAAAGTAAAACACAAACGCCCCTATTAGCCAGAAGGAGAAGCGCCGCCACAGCAGGGCGGGCAGAACGCCTAAAATAACGGCATTGGCCAGAAATGTGCACTGCCATGGTCCCCACCAAGGGGAGGTGAAGGGCGAGGTGCTGCCCTGGGTCTGCTGCTTGATGGGGTAATCCGCTTCTGCGGAGAAGGCGATCATCTGGCGGGTAAGGCTGGTCATCGACTGCGAATTCTGCGGATCGGGACGCACCATACCCGGTATGCGCTGTCCTATAGCCAAGCGGATTAGGTAAGGATGGGCGAAGGGCATGACCAGAACCAAGAAGGCCAGGAGATAAAACACCAGATTGCGCCAGCTCGGCCCCAGCTTTGGCGGCTGGCGTCTGCAGATCTTATAGAGCAGGAAAACTACGGTAAAAATTATGGTGAAATGCCCGTAAAACCAGTAGTTATCCGCTGTGAGTCCGAGCATGGCGCCGGCGGCGGCCCAGTAGCCCAGGCTGTCCTTATCCCAGGCCTTAAGCAGTACGCAGATGGCGAGAATCGGCACAAAGGTCTGGGCCTCTATAATGCGCCCCGTGATCAGCAGATAAAAATGGTAGGGGTTAAACGCGTAAAAGAAGCCGGCGATCAGGGCGGCTAGTCTGCTTTTAATGTAAGAGCGCCCCAAAATATAGGCGGCCGTGCCGTTAAGGGCGAGAATAATCAGGCATTTGACGTTGTAATAATCTGGGAAGCCGCACAGCTTATACAGCGGCCAGGTCCAGAAAAAATCCAGGCCGTTGGCTACGCTGTTGCGCTCCGGGAAGCACATGCACAGATGGTACCATTCGCCTATGTGGGCCAGCAGTCCCCAGGGACCGTACTGAGTAAGCAGATCGCGCAGTACGTCGGACTGATAGGTACACCAGGCGTGAAAAATCCACAGCGTTTGCGCGGTGTTTTCAAAGCCTATATAGCCTAATACGCGCCCGTGCAGATCGGTGATCAGGGGCCAGGTGAAAATAATAGCTGCCAGCACATATATGAAAAACGCCAAGGCGGTAAACCCGCAGCGCTGGATAATGTTAGGCCGGTCTAAATTCATACTAGGGGCGGGCTCCTTGGGTGCGGGCGAGTATTAGCTGGCGCGTCTCCCGCAGGGCTACAGGTGACGAGCTGGATTCCCATAGGCGCTGAGCTAGGCCATTGTTCTGCATGAGCTGTTCGTCGCTGAATATCTGCAGAGCCTTATCTAGGGTATAGTAAAGCTTGAACAGACATTCGCAGTAGGCGCGATAGCGCGTCAGCAGGTAGCTGGCTTGCTCTGGAGTGACGCGATGCTGCCGGTCGTAGGTCAGAAGCTGGAGCGAAACCAGCAAACGCGTGGGATCCATAAAGGACAGCCGCTCCTGCACAGCCTCGGAGCGTTCAAAGGTCAGGTTGGTGTTTTTAAGAAGCGGAACTGCTGCCGGAGGTGTTTTGCTCTCTTTGCTGCGTTTTGTTAGGCAGTATAGGCTTATCAGCTGGTGCTCGCGGCTGCCGCAGTCCAAGCCCAGGGAATAGGTGGAAGCGACGTTTTCCTGGGGCCTTAGGAGAAGCTCTATCTGTTCATCGGTTAGGCTGTCGGTTACCGAAGCGTAGGCTTTCAGAGCGCTGTCGATAATTTCTACGGCTTTATTCTCGTATTCCAACAGCTGTTTGCTCTGCTCTTGGGTGATAGTGCAGTAGTAAAGGTGCTCCTCTAAACCGTACCAGTCAACCTTGGGGTTGATATTGTTGTGGTCGTTCGGGGCGTTGGGCAGATACATGCTGTGCAGGGTCGCCACCAGGGGTACGGGTGCGTTGGGCTGGAAGCTGTTGGCGTGGGCTATAGTCTGAGCCGTCTCCCAGCACAGCGCAAGCGCTATGGCGCCTCCGATAAAATAGGCAGAAGCGGGGAGCTGTTTGAACTGGGTCCAGCTGGCTGATATCATTTGCTTAATATTCATAGACTTATAACCGTAAAAAACCTAAACATCTAAATTTATCTTTAATGAAGATAGTTCCTGTGTAGCCCAGTCTCGTTTAATTGGCTTCAGCTAACCTGAAACGTTTTAGCGACCCCGTGATCTCTTAAGCTGGCTCAGAGCTAAAATGCGCGTTGAAAAATAGACCGAGTTTTGTTATCATCTGCTCTGTGAATCTGCAGAATCTCCGCAAAATTGATTGGTCGCGCTGGGGCGAAAGCTGGTGGGCGGTAGGGCTTTATTACCTGCTGCTGACCATGCTGATGATGTGGCCTACTAGCTTTTTGGTAAATGAGCGTCTGTTCGGGGATCCTTGGAGCGATTTTTGGAAGCATGCCTGGGGCCACTGGTGGTTCATGCAGATGCTTTATATCGGCCGTCTTCCTCTTTTCTGCGATTTGGTAAACGCCCCCGCGGGAGGCTATATCTTTATAGCTGATCCCTTTAACTGCCTTTGCGACGGCTTTCTCATGCGCTTTTTGCCCTTCTCTGTCGCCTACAACAGCTGGGTGATTCTGAACGTATGGGGCGGCTGCATGGCTTCCTGGCTGCTGGCCTGTTATTTTGTCAAAGACAGGCGTGCCTGTCTGGTGGCTGGCTCTATTTATGGTCTGTCGGCCTACATGCTGGCCTATCCCGTAATAAGCGGCGTGTCGGAAACTCTGAATTCGGCCTGGATGCCCCTTTATATTCTGTTTTGCCATCGCGTTGTCGATCGGGGCAGCTTCTCCGATATCATCGGAGCGGCCGTCTTTTTCTTTTTGACGGCCTTTTCGTGCTGGTACTACGGCGAGTTTATGGTGGTATATTCGGCTACCATTTTGGTTTATCGCTGGGGGCTTCATCTGTACCAGCAAAGGCTCTGGTCCTGGCAGGTGCGTTCCTGGCGCCAGCTAAAGGCGCGTCTGGGCAAATTTGCCCAGGGTATGGGGCAGGCGTTTAAGGCGGTTCTGCCCAGCGCTCTTAAGGTCGCCGCCTCTATGGCTCTGGCGGTGGTGCTGGTATCTCCGTTTGCCTTGATGTTTCATCTGGTGGTTTCCGACCCTGCCAATATAATTATGCCGGACAAGGCCCCCAAACGCTCTATATTCCGCTTTCAGAAGTTTATGGGCAATGATTCTCCCTGGAGTATCAGCAACCGCGGAATTAGGGGCTTTCACAATTACACCAATCTTTTGGGCTTTGTTCTGCCTGGCAAAGGCAACGCCACGGTTACGGTAACCATAGACCGGCTCACCCGTATCCATTATCTGGGCTGGATCGCTTTGCTTTTGGCGTATATTGGGCGCAAACGCCGCCGGGAGCTTAGCGAGGAGGAGCTGCTGTCTAACAATTATTGGTTTGGGGCGGGCATCTTTTTTCTGATCCTTTCGCTAGGGCTTAAGGCTACGATATCGGACTGGTCGACATGGGGAATTCCCAATCCGGTATATATTTTTATGTACATATTTTTCCCCATGTTTCACAAGGTGGCGGTGCCGTTTCGCTATTTGGCCATCGCCCTGCTGGCTTTGGGGGTGCTGGCCAGCTTTGGGCTGCGCCAGCTGTGCCGCGGGCAGCAGAATTTGCTGAAGTGGGGAGCTGCTCTGGCGGTTCCCGTCTGTATGGCGGCCGAAGTGGCTTTGGTTTCGCCTCTGCCCTGGCCGCTTTCATATTCTCCGGCTCAGGTGCCGGCTATTTACGAAATGATTGCCCGCGAAGAGGGAGATTTCGCCATTATAGACTTCCCGTTTGAGCGTCCCAATACCAGGCTGATCCCCGGCGAGTATTTTTATTATCAAACTGTGCACCGCAAGAGAATACCATACCGCACCAGCGGCGTTCTCAGCACCGAGGTCGCCCGCAATGTATTTATGGAAGAGCTGAGCAATTCTCAGTTCGGCGTGCCCACCTCGGAGGCCATCGCTATTCGCATGACCGAGGGTGTAAAGCGGCTCAAAGCCTTGGGCTTCAGGTACTTAATTTTGCACCGCGACATCATGGGGGAGCTTATGCTCGGCTATCTGCAGAGAGCCTTGAAGCCCGTATTGGGCGAGCCTGCCGTGTTCGCCGACGGAACCGTGGTGTATTTGCTGGAGCCGCGCCAGGAGCTGCTCCGTAAAGCTAGCAATTAGAGAATTTAATATCTTTCCGGCTTCTTTATTCTTTGTTTAATTATTTTCCGGCTTCTGTTTTGACTGTTCGGCCTGCTGTTTGGCCTGCTGTTCGGCTGGCGCTGCTTCTAGGCTGCGCACGATCTCCGCGATTTTTTGAGCATAATAGCGGTGAACCAAGGGGCTGGGGTGATCTCCGCGGTCGGTGGTTATACTGCTGTTGCGCTTGGTCGTTCTGGGCTTGGTGTGCAGCTCTGGGCTGAGCATAATGTCCTGCGGATAGCTAACGTCCCAGGTGGGGATGGCCGGAGGTATGTCAGTGCTGATGAGCTTAGCCTGGGTCAGCTGAAGCAGCGGTGTTGGCAGATAGCGCATTCCGTCACGGTTGTCGCCGTTGCTGCCAAATCCGTATAGGCCAATGGCGGCAAATTTGCTGCCGTGCAGCTGGCAGTAGGTGTACATGGTGCGGACAATAAAGCTGAAGCAGAGCTCGTCGCGGGCCTGAGCGCCAGGGCCTAAATAATACTTTTCGCTATACTGAAATGCCTGGCGCAAGAAGTTAATTATGCGCAGGCTGTTGTCGCCATACCACTGCGTCGGCTCGTAGTTGTAGCATACGGTGTTGAGATGCGAGCCGATATAGATGGGATAAATATCGGTATTGCTCTGATCCTGGGGCTGCAGCTCTCTCCCCAGCAGGCCTAGCTCTAGGTTGGTGTAGCGGTAAATATGATTGGCTATAGGAGCGTATATCACTAAATCGAAGGGCTTTTTTTCCATCTCCTGCCGCATGGCGGTTAGGGCTACATAAGCTCCCGATCCCGGTATGCCTGCATTGGTGAAGCTCCATTCTTGCATAAGCTCGTTCAGCTGATAGACAAAGCACTCTTCTGGCCGCACGCCAATTCCGTAGGTAAAGGAGCAGCCTACCACCAGAGCGCTGTGCTTGGAGGCGCGGGTGGGAACCGCGCCGCGCCGGCGTTTTTCCAGCCTGTCTCGCACCATATCTTTTACATTGTGCTCTTTGTGGTCGCTTTTACTGTAGCTGCGCCAGCTTAAGTACGATTCTCCTGCGGCCAAAAATATCGCAACTAGCAGCAAAGCTGTTATGAGTCTGTAGCAAAATTTAAGCATAATGATGTGGCTGTCTAAATCGTTATAGCTGACGATTAGCTAATGCTCCAATGTCGTTTAGTTAAGCAATGGCCAATAGATCCTCATTACAAC
>JAFSXO010000144.1 GCA_017444045.1 bacterium
CCTGCAGACCATCATCATCCAGATCGGCGGCAAGGTGTTCAGCACTACTGCGCTGAGCATGGAAGCTCTGCTCACGGCTATGGGTCTGGCGGTGCTGATTATCCCGGTCGATTTGCTGAGAAAGGCATTGACCAAATAGCCGGTATCATTAAGCAATGGCCAATAGATCCCCATTATAGCTCCCCCTAAAGGATGGCAATGGTTATAAGTTAGCGATTAGCTAACCTGATAACATCCTAACTCCCCCTAAAGAATGGCAGGGGGAGAAGTCGCGTCAGCGACAGAGGGGGTGGCCACAGCTGAGGGATAATTGCGGTGTTACGTATGTTGTACGCCAGCTTGAACGCTGACCAACAACGTAGCGATAACGCACATGAATAATCAGGACCAATGCCATTGAACCTTAAGTTAACGGCATTGACCGAATAGTTAGCCGCATTACTCAGCGGTAAAAGCTACCGTCAGACGCTTTGGCGTCTGGCGGTCTTTTTTTTAGTAAGGGGGAGCGCGGCGGCTTTGCCGAGAATCTGCCGTTTATGTGTAAAGTCGTAGTTATCGGAGCCGGAGGCCACGGCAAGGTCGTTGCCGACGTAATCCTATCCGCGGGAATGGAGCTGCTGGGCTTTCTCGACGATGGACGCTCCCCAGGAGATTTAGTGCTGGGCTATCCCGTTTTGGGCGGGCTGAACGATATTGGGCAGTATGCGGATCAGGGCTGTAGGTTTATCATCGCCATCGGAAGTAACAGCACTAGGCGGGCTATAGCGTCAGCGCATAAGGTGCGCTATTGCACCGCTATACATCCTTCGGCGGTGATCGGCGCAGGTGTGACGATAGGCGAGGGCACTGTTGTGATGGCCGGTGCTGTCGTAAATCCCGATGCCAGCGTGGGGCGCCACTGTATTTTAAATACGTCCTGTGTCGTCGAGCACGACAACAGGCTGGCCGATTACGTGCATATCTGCCCTAAGGCGGCGCTGGCGGGAACGGTAACGGTGGGCGAGGCCACGCAGATCGGCATAGGCAGCTCTGTCAGCAATAATATATCTATATGCGCAGAATGTCTGCTGGGAGCTGGAACGGTCGCGGTGCGCGATATTACCGTGCCCGGTGTCTATGTCGGAGCGCCGGCCAGGCTGCTGAGATCCAGATCGTAGGATATTTGTAGGGTGTAGATAAATCCTTTACTATTATGGTGGCTCGAATAATCAATAAGCCGCGCATAACCTGGGTACTGCTTGTTCTGCTGTTCTTAGCCGGGGCGATCCGCGTCATAACCGATACAACTATTTCGCCTAACGCTCATGAGTATGAGTATTATGTTACCTATTGCGGCAATCTCCATTCGCACCGCCATCAGGTTAATATTCCCGATTATCAGATACCCGTTATCGCTCCCAAGTATTTGGATTACCAAAGGGTGCATCTGGTCGAGCGCAGCCTAGAATCTAACGGGTATCTGTTCAGCTGGTTCGTAGAGCATATATGGGTGCGCTGGTTCTACACGCCCCAGGGGGGCAGGCACATGCGCATCGTGCCCGGTCTGCTGGGTATGCTCACTCTGTACTTGGTGTATGTTTTGGGCACCATGGTGCACAGCAGGCGCGCCGGTCTGTTCGCTATGTTTTTGCTGGGCATTCACGGGATGCACATCACCCATTCGGTGCATGGGCGCTTTTACACCTTGAACGAGGTGTTTTGCGTGCTCTCGACCATTCTGCTGCTTAAGCTTGTCGAAAAGCCCAGCTTTATGCGCGCGCTGGGCTATGCAGTTTCGGTATTGGGTGTGGTCGCCAGCCAGCTTCTCAGCATCATCCTGCTGCTTCCGCAGCTGGCATACCTGGTTATTTATTATCCGCAGCGCAAAAAAGCCTGGGGTATGGCGCTGGGCATACTGGCTCTGGCCGTGGGGCTGTTCTGCGCCTTGTGCTGGCGTGACAGCGCCGGCTATGGGCGCTTTGACTACGGGCACCCGCTGGATAATGTAGTCTTTTTCGCTTATCTCGTCTACCTTACGGCCAGCAATCTGCTCATCAATATCATCAACGCCGATTATTTTGCCCCCAGATGTCCCCTTACCGTTTCTTATACCAATTACTACGCCCTGGCCATAATGCTGGTCACCTGGCTGTCGCTGGCCGCTGCGGTTAAAAGGCGCCGGGGCAGCGGCCCGCTCAGTCCGCAGCGGGTGCGCCTGCTCTGGGCTATACGCCTGCTTGCGCTGGGTGGCTACTGGTTTTTCTCGGTCTATGTGAAGAACATCGTGGTGACCCGCAATTATTCCTGGATGATTCCCTTCTTCTGTGTGCTCACCGCGGTTGGCATGGCTATGCTACCCAAGGTCTGCCGCTGGCTCCTGCTCACCCTTATGCTGGGAGCCACCATGTGCACCTGCTCTACTCTGTACTTTCAGGGGAGGGGGGAGGAGTTCATTTTAGAGCTGGTGCGCCATTACCGCCGTCCTGGTGAATTGGTGCTTATAGATGACTGGATCAAGCTGAATCAGCTTTTATCACAGGCGGATTATATGATTACGCCTACAGCGGTTAAATCTCCGCTGTTTTCCAGCATGTATATGCTTAATCCCGAGAATTTAGGGGTCGATAAAGACGGCACCCGGGAAACCATTATCCGCAGCCGTTCCATGTCGATATTTCTGCGCATGCTTAAGCTGTACCGGGGGGATTTTATGCACGGCAAGCGCGTGTGGGTGATCGCCCACGATATGGATGAGCTAATCTATAAATACTATGTTGCCATGGACGACAGAACCAGGGTACTCATGTATCGCGATTTTGGCTCTGAAGCTATTTTCTATATCGAGTTTAAGTAGTATAATAATATAATAGTTAAATATCACTTGAGGCACTGTGCCTAGCTGCTGCAAGAAGAATTAGCGCGTCACTGGTTCCGCGAAAGGCGCCTCTGAGCGAAGCGGCGCAGTGCTGGCGCGTAAGCTGGTGCAAATGGAAAGCAAAAGCGTTGAAAGCCCGCGGTATACCGCGTGGGCAGAAGTTGATTTAGAGGCTATACGCCATAATTATCGCCATCTGAAGCAGATTGCTTCTTCGCAGCAGGTAATCGCTATCGTTAAAAGCGAGGCCTACGGACATGGCCTAGAGGCTGTTGCTTCAGCCTTATACGAGGAGGGGGCCTGGGGCTTCGGAGTAGTCAGCGTCGACGAAGCTGAACGCCTAAGGGCTGTAGGGATAACCTCGCCGATAATCATCATTGCCCCGCTGCCGGCGTTTCATGCCGAGCGGGCTATTAAAGCTGGGGTCTGTCCTGCTGTCTATGATTTGGCCTTTGCCCAGGAGCTTTCTAAAGCTGCGGAGCGCCTTAACCGCGAAGCTGAGGTGCATATAAAGATCGATACCGGCATGGGGCGCCTGTCGCTGGGCGGTGAAAGCGCTGTGGAATTGGCTTTAGCTACAGCCCGTTTGCCACATATCAAGGTAATGGGCATCTATTCGCATTTAGCCAATGCTGACTGCTTTGATCAGAGCTATACTATGCTTCAGGTAAAGCGCTTTAGGGACTGCATCGGTGCCCTGCAGAAAGCCGGTCTGCAGCTGCCCTGGCAGCATCTTGCCGCCAGTGCGGGGCTGATGGCTTTGCATAATACCGGTTTCAATCTGGCTCGTGCGGGCATCTCGCTGTATGGTCTTTGGCCTTCTCACGAATCGCACCTGCTCTTTGCGGTCAAGCATACCAAAAAGCAAGAACCTAATGCCTCTGAAGCACGTCTAGCAGACGAATTCAGCGATGGCGGTTTTCTGCGCCCAGCCCTTAGCTTCAAAGCTCTGGTCATGCAGGTAAAGCAGCTGCCTAAGGGCAGCTGTGTAAGCTATGGCTGTACATTTACCTGCCGTCGCGATACCACAGTCGCGGTTCTGCCTGTAGGCTACGCCGACGGTGTTGACCGCCATCTGAGCAACTGCGGCGAGGTCCTGATCGGAGGGCAGCGGGCACCAATTGTGGGGCGAGTGTGCATGAACCTGTGCATGGCCGATATTACCGATATCCCCGGCGTCGCGGTCGGTGACGAAGCGGTGCTTATCGGCTCGCAGGGAAGCGAGACCATCAGCGCCGATGAGGTCGCGGCGCGCATAGGCACGATCAATTACGAGGTCGTTACGCGTCTGCCCATGCATATCCCCCGCGTCTATCTGAACCGCTGATAGTCTCGCTTTGTTTTTTGTATCGTTATTTATATTTTGAAAGCTGTGTGAATTAAATGGGTATTGTATTGGAAAAAGGCACTTTTATCGATGAAGCTAAAATCGGCGCTTTGTTGGAAAACGTGCGCACCGAGCCAGAAGCGGTTCGCGATATTTTGGCCAAGGCCAGAGAAGCCAAAGGCCTGGCGCTGGAAGAGGTTACCCAGCTGATGGCGGTAACCGATCCTGAGCTTTTAGAGGAGCTTTTCCATACGGCCCGCAGCGTTAAGGAGACCATTTACGGCAACCGCATCGTCCTCTTCGCTCCTCTGTACATTTCCAATCTGTGCGGCAACGAATGCGTGTACTGCGCTTTCCGCTCTTCCAATAAGGAACTGAAGCGCCGGGCGCTCAATATGGATGAGATCAAGAGCGAGGTTACCTATCTTGTAAATCACGGCCATAAGCGTCTGCTGGTGGTGGCGGGAGAGGCTTACGATTCCAAGCACAGCCTGAAGTATATTTACGATGCTATTGAGGCCATCTACAGCGTCAAGACTCCCAAGGGGGAAATACGCCGCCTTAACGCCAATATCGCGCCGCTTTCCGTCGATGACTTCCGCGATCTTAAGTCTACGCGTATCGGCACCTATCAGTGCTTCCAGGAAACCTATCACCGCGACACCTATAGAAAGATGCACCTGCGCGGGCGCAAGGCCGATTACGACTGGCGGGTTACCGTGATGCACCGCGCTATGGAAGCCGGCATAGACGATGTGGGTATTGGGCCGCTATTCGGGCTGTACGATTGGCGCTTTGAGCTTTTGGCCACGCTGCTGCACGCAAAATCTCTGGAGGAGTGCTTTGGCGTAGGTCCGCACACCATCTCCTTCCCGCGCATAGAGCCGGCGCTGGGTTCCGATGTCGCCGCGCAGCCGCCTTATCCGGTCAGCGATACCGACTTCCTGAAGATTATAGCCATCACCCGCCTGGCAGTGCCGTATACCGGCATGATCCTCAGCACCCGCGAGAATTCGGAATTCCGCGATAAGTGCATCGCCTTGGGAATCAGTCAGGTGTCGGCGGGCAGCCGCGTCGATCCCGGAGGCTACGAGGAATCCGAAAACAAAAAATTCGACACCTCGCAGTTCCAGGTTGGCGATTACCGCACCATCGATGAAGTGATCCGCTCTCTGGCAGAGTCTGGCTACATTCCCTCCTTCTGCACCGCCTGCTATCGCATGGGGCGCACTGGCTGCGATTTTATGGACTTAGCCAAGCCGGGAGAGATTAAGAATCACTGCTTCCCCAACGCGGTGGCCACCTTCCAGGAGTATCTGGAGGATTTCGCCTCTCCGGAAACCAAAGAGGTGGGCGAGAAGGTTATCGCCGAGGTCACCGACAGCCTTACCGGTCTGGCGCAGGAGCGCTGCCGCAAATTCAGCGAGCTGGTTAAGTCGGGCAAGCGCGACGTTATCTGCTAAAGTGTACTGAAAGGGACGTTAGCTTAGCTAATGTCCCTGTTTTTTTTAGCATTTCACGGAGGCATAGTATGTCAAAAGAGCTTAGCGCTCCTAAGGGAATGCGCCTGCACATCGGCTTCTTTGGCCGGCGCAACGTGGGTAAGAGCAGCCTTATTAACGCTTTAACTCGGCAGCAGACCAGCATTGTCAGCGCCCAGCCGGGTACGACGACCGACCCCGTGGAAAAGGCCATGGAGCTGCTGCCGCTGGGGCCGATCCTGCTGATAGATACAGCGGGCATAGACGACGATCAGGCTGATCTGGGAGCCTTGCGCATTAAGCGCACCGACGATGCCATAAGCCGCACCGACCTGGCTCTGCTAGTCGCCGAAGCTGGAAGCTGGGGACGCTATGAGGATGAGCTGGCCGAGCGTTTTCGCAAGCTGGGCAAGCCGTTTGTGGTCGTGCTCAATAAGGCTGACCTCTGTCAGGGCGGCGATGCCAGGCAATGCCTGCCCGATGCGGTCAGAGAGGCGGCGCAGATCGTCCTTTTGTCCGCGCTTAACCCTGAAGCGGGGGCGGAACTGCGTCAGGCTCTGCTAGACTGCGCGCCGGCGAGCTTTTGGGAGAGCCGTCCGATAGTCAGCGATTTGCTGTCCGAAAATGGAACTGCTGTTCTGGTGGTTCCCATCGATAAGGAGGCTCCCAAGGGCCGTCTGATTCTGCCGCAGGTGCAGACTATCCGCGATCTGCTGGATGCGGGCTGCTGTGCGGTGGTTACCCAGACTGAGCAGCTGGCGCAGACGCTGGACAATCTGAAAACGAAGCCCGATTTGGTGATTACCGATTCCCAGGCGTTTAAGCGCGTGGCTGAAATTGTGCCTGCCGATATACCTCTGACCAGCTTTTCGGTGCTGTTTGCGCGCTACAAGGGCGATTTGGCCACCATGCTGGAGGGGGCGCGCCATTTGCTGAATCTTGATGAGACGGCGCGCATACTGATTGCCGAAGCCTGCACCCATCATCCCATCGCCGAGGATATCGGCACCGTGAAAATCCCGCGCCTGCTGAAGGCGAAGCTGGGAGAGGGTATTACTATAGAACACGCCCAAGGCCGCGATTTTCCGGAAAATCTGCAGGATTATGATTTAGTGATCCACTGCGGGGGCTGTACGCTCAACCGACGCGGTATGCTGCACCGCCTGCAGGCCTGCCGCGAGAGCGGAGTGGCGGTTACCAATTACGGCCTGGCTATTGCGGCTCTGAATGGTATATTGGAGCGCTCGGTGGCATCTCTGCGCTACGGCGGCGCCAAGTAAAGCACGCTTCTCCAAGAATAAAGACTATAAGCGTGATCAGGCTGACCCTCCAGCCCCAGGCGAAGCTCTGAGGCCTGTACCGCAGCGCGAGCGTATGCTGTCCCGCGGGCATGGCTACGGCCTGATAGGCGTGGTTTATCCTGCTGATGGGAACCTCTTGGCCGCCGTCTAAAAAAGCCTGCCAGCCGGGATAGAAGACGTTGGCGATTACTAGGGTAGCCGGCTTGTTACAGGCGCACTCTATAGTCAGAGAATTGGCGTCTTCGGCGATGATGGCGGCCTGGCTGCTGATGTCCGAAGCGTCGGCGCTGTTCTCGTAAAGGCTTCCGCTGGATTCTGTGCTGTAAATATCCAGCAGCTTCTTCATGTATTCGGATGGCTCAGAGCTGACCGATGCGGCGAAATGCACCCGTCCTAAGGGATGCCTGAATGCGTAAACATACAGCATCCGCTCGGGGTACTGCTGATTTAAGAAGCTCTTTTCTTTGTCCAGCAAGGGAAAATCTGCTGCGTTCCTGATCTTATTATAAGTCAGTATGTGAGTAATCCCCTGCTGATTAAGGCTGCTGAGCAGCGGCTCGCTGACGGCTATGGTTCCGTCTGGCGCTGACGAACCGAGCAGCTGGTTAAGCTGATACATCTGCAGCTGGCGGTAGGCGCTGATAGCTAAGCCGCCGTCAAGTACGTTGCTGTCGCTGTGCTGGTGTACTCCCCAAATGGCCGCTAGGTCCTGAGACAGGAGATCGCGGTGGGCAATAACTGCCAGCGGAGCGTTGCGCCAGCCTTTGTTCCCGATCATTTCCAGCCAGCTAAAGCAATAGGTGGGGGTGTAGACCTTAGAATTCGCCCTGTCGATTAGGCCGACGGTGGCTGGCTCCTGCTCCCACGCGGCGGGCAGAGGCGTATGGTACTGGTGGGCAGTGCAGGCTAGGTCGGCGAGCGCCAGGAGCAGCAGGGCGCTGACTGCC
>JAFSXO010000145.1 GCA_017444045.1 bacterium
CTACGCTGTTGGTCAGCGTACAAGTTAGCGTACATTATGCGTAACACCGCAATTCCCCAACAACTTTGGCCACCCCCTCTGTCGCTGGCGCGACTTCTCCCCCTGCCATCCTTTAGGGGGAGTTAGAATGGTAGGCTAGCTAACGCTAAGTTACCGACATTGGCTATTCTGCTATCCTCTTTTTTATATTGGCTTCGACAGCTTCCAGCCTTTCAGCTATATCGCGGCCGCTCGCCCGCAAATCCTCACAGCCAGCCTGCAAAGCGCGCAGCTTGCTTATGGCCTGACCGAGCATGTTTTCCACACGCATAAACTCAGCGCGCAGGGTCTGTAGCTCTTCTTCGCTCGCACCATTAGACGACTTCAGCATAGCCTGACAGTTCTGCACAGCTTCGGTTATGGCGGGCTCGTCCTTGCGCAATTCTGCAGCCATCTTCTGGTACGCGGCTAGCTTGTCGTATATCGCCCGCTGAATCGCCTTGAGAGCGACTAAAAGCTGAACCTGCGGATCCGATGCAGCATCACGGGAAACTTTTTCTGATTTTTCATTCATTCCGTCCATAATAGCCTCATGTTTCTTGCGTAAAAAAGCGTTTAGCAAACGTGCCGGCATTTACACCTGCTTCCGCTAATTTTCCATAGCTTCGCTCTCGCCAGCAACCTTAGCCCAAGCATACCACAGCGCGACCAAACCTGCCAGCGCTATGCTCCCGCCCACAGCCCATGCTATAAGATGAGGCTGCCAGTACTCCAGAGCAGCCCCAGCGGCTAGCGCGGTAAGAGAAGCCGTAAAGGTCATCGCGAAATTGTCCAGGGCGAATATGCGCCCCAAAAAGCGGTCCTCGCTGTTCTGCTGCAGCAAAGCCGCCGTAAGCACCCACTGAATGCCGTTGCCGCAGAAAGCACCTAGCACCATGGCCGCGGCCACGTACAGACCCGCCGCCAAGCCGAACAGAACGCTAAACACACCTGTAGCCAGCAGTCCTGCAGCCACCATGCGAAAACGCAGCTTACCGGACCATCCCGCACAGGCGCCAGCGGCCAGCGCTCCCAGCACCGTACCCACGCCGCGCGCTCCGTACAAAACCCCGACTCCGTAATCGCCAGCGCCAAAGACCTGTACGGGAACCACGGAGAGCAAAGCCATAACGCCACCGCCCAGGCCCGCACCGGCTTTAAGCAATAGCAGGTAGACCAAGGAGCCCTGCCCCTTAACGTATCTCCAGCACTCCGCTACGTCGGAGGCAAAATGCGCCAGCCCCAGCTCTGATCGTTCGCGGGCGGCGGTTTCTTCTGCCGAGCTAAACGGCTGCCTTATCGAATAGATGGCCAAAGCGCTGACGGCAAACGATAAACTGTCCACGATAAAACAGGTATCGCGCCCCAAAAGTGTAGCCACAACGCCCCCCAGCCAGGCAGAAAGCGCCCCGACAACTCCGTTAGTGCCGCTGAGCAGCGAGTTGGCCAGGGTGAGCTGTCCGGGCTTAACAAAATGGGGAATAGCCGCATTTATACAGGGCGAAAAGAAGCAGTTGGCGACCACCCCCACCACGAGCAGCACATAAGCCAGCCAGACCTGATCGGTCTGGCGCACCAGCAGAAAACCGGCGCTGGTAAAGACGCGCACCAAATCGGCGGCGATCAGTATGCGGCGCCTGTCAAAACGGTCGGCGATCACCCCGACCACGGGAGCCAGAAGCAAAGACGGCAGCGCCGTGGCCAAGAACACAAAGCTTACGTGCAGACCGCTGCCAGTAAGCTCCAGAACCAGAGCCAGCAGAGCGACAAAGCTAAACCAGTCCCCTACCTGGGAGAAAATCTGCGAGCCCCACACGCGGGTAAAGGACTTCTGCTCACTCAAAAGCAGTCTTAACGCCTGCAACCCGCTTTGCTCACGGCCAGATAGTTCAGTATCTGGGGTCAGCTCCTTGTCACTTTGTCTATTCATAGCTAAAAAAATATTTTACAGTAACTCCAGGTTTGGCGTCAAACGTCAGCACAGCCGACACCATTAAACCGCTGCAAATAGCCTCGTAAAACAACCTCGCTAAACCACCACCATCAACCTTGCGCCGACCGCAGCTCTATCGCGCCCCCAGGCTCTGCGCTAAAGAAGGATACATGCCCAGAAAAAGATAAGATTTATTGTTGGGCACATCTGAGCGCAGCGAAGCAGTACCCTCGCTGAAGCTAGTGCAGCGCTAAAATGTTCGCAAAACACAAACTAAATGACATCGAGAAACAAACAAAGTGAAGATTAAATATTATGAGCGAATGTAAGCAAGATAATTCAAATAACGCCAACGCAGGCAAATGCATCTGCGGAAAAAAGCAGCAGGGCTGCAAGCTATGCCCCGCCATCTTAGTAATACTGGCGGTGGCCATTATCGGCATAGCGTTTATCGTATTCGGCGAAGGGGGCAAACAGCCCGTGCCGCCTTCTTCCACGCCTCCCACATCGGCCGCACCTCCTGCACCGGCTGCGCCAGAAGCATCGCCGCTGCACAGCGAGGACAACATAGACTTCAGAAGCGACAACATCATCCGTCCCGTAGATACCAACACCCAGGATCCGCGCGCTTTAAGGCAGCAGGGCGATTTTGCCAGAGCTCTGCAGATACTCGATGAGCAGTACCGCAGCAATCCCACCGCCGAAGACGCAACTGAAATGCTTGGCATCATTGAAGATATGGGAGATTCGCTGCGCCTAATCAGCCAATCTCGCGAATACGCCAAGGTGTACCCCGACAGTATGGCCATTAAATGGGAACTGGCCAAAGGACTGCTTTTCGCCGCCGCTACCTTCCGCAATGATCCGCGTTACAGCAAGGACTATCCGAACTGGCTAAACGAGGCCGAGGAGCAGATCAGGGAGCTGGAAAAAAGCGATTTCTCCCCTCAGGAGACGCGGGGCTATCTGCCTATTCTGAAAGCCGAGCTGGCCTTTATGCGCGAGCAGTGGGACGATGCCGATAAGTACGCCAGAGAAGGACTGCGCTTAGGCACTACGGCCGGAGAGACCGGCGACCTGTATTCAATGCTTTTCGATATAGCCTGCCGCCGCGGCAAAAAGGACGAAGCCTCCCAATATTTAGATCAGGCTTTGCAGGTGGTGGCCAAAGCCTCCGCGCACTCTTACTACGGCCTGCGCATGTTCCGCGAGGAAGCACTGATCGTCAAGGACTTTGTCCTCGATCAGCAGTTTACCGAGGATGAGCTAAACAAGATGTGGGAGGTTCACGAGGCCATGCTCAAAGCAGGCTACGTAGATCCCACTTCACCAGACGACAGCGAAGCCACCGATCTACACCAGGCACTTCACCAGTATGCCGCCAAACGCGAGGCCAAGGACTACGCGGCCTGCTTGAATATTATTCAAGGCTTTATCGACAACAAGCCCAACCATACACCGCGCTGCTTCTTCAGCGAAGCGGTCATGTCTCCGCTGCGCCCCTACTATCTGAACATTGCCGCCGGCAAGCTGTGCAGCAAAATGGGCGACAAAGAAAAAGCCCAGGCCTATTTTGACGAAGCGCTCGCGGCTCACCCCGGCGATGCTATCGTTAAGGAACAGCTCGATCTGCTGAACAGCCCAACTGATACGCAACAGGAATAGCCTTGCCCATGCCTTTTTTGCGCGTCAGCTAAAGCATTGCTTTCTGATCGCCGTGCAACTAAATGTCATAGCGCGCCAAAAGGCTATTTATCGCCAAAGCTGAATGATATCAAGTTAACTAAACAACATTGGCGGAGGAACCAGTATCATTAACTTAAGCAATGGCCAATAGATCCCCATTATAGCTCCCCCTAAAGGATGGCAG
>JAFSXO010000146.1 GCA_017444045.1 bacterium
AACCGTGATAGGCATAGGCTCGGAGACCACCAGACCAGCCACGTCGTCTTCCAGGGACGCTGTTATATTAACGGTTCCTTCTGCTAGTCCGGTAAGCAGGCCGCTGGTAACGACAGCTATTTCTTCGTTGTCAGACTCCCAGGTTACCTCGGAGGTTACATCTGTCTCACTGCCATCTTCGTATACGGCAGTGGCCTTAAGCTCTAAGGTCTCATCTACTCTAACAGTATCCTTCTCGGAACTGATGTATATTGATGACAGATCGCTCGACGGATTAACCGTGATTGCGGTCGGCTCTGAGACCACCAGACCGGACAGCTCATCCTCTAAGGAAGCTGTAATATGGGCGGTTCCTTCTTTAATTCCAGTGACGATACCGCTTTCGGTAACGGTGGCTACGGTTTCGTCATCGGATGCCCAGGTTACCTCGGAGGTTACATCAGCTTCGGTGCCATCTACGTATACCGCTTTGGCCTGCAGCTCTACAGTATCATCAACGTGGATAGTCTCTTCGCTAGAGCTTATGACTATTGATGATAAGGCTACGGGTGTCGGCGTAGGTGTAGGTGTAGGTCCAGGGCTGCTGGTTACTGTAGCCAAAGCTTTTAGCTCCTGGCTACCATATTCAGCGATGATTTCGCAGGAGCCATCGCTAACGCCTGTTACCAGGCCGGCCTCGACGGTGGCTATGCTGGCGTCTGTAGTGCTCCACGCGGCGTATTCCGTCACATCCTCGATAAATCCATCCTGATAAGTAGCAGTGAGGGCTAAGCTGACTGTTTCGCCGACCGCCACGCTGACAGATTCTTCAGAAAGAGCCAAAGTTTTAACATCGGCGCCTATGGCTTCGGTGCTGGCGGTTTGGCCCACCAGTACGGTGGCCCAAAAATGCGCGGTGCGATATACAGACTCGGAACCGCTCATGTACATATCGGCAGCGATGAAGTAATTCTGAGGCGCAGGGATCTCTTCTATTAGCACGCTCTCCTGATCCTCGCTCAGCGACACCTCGCGGGTGAAGAGCAGCTCACCCGCTGATTTTTGGAGCAGCGTTTCTGAAGAGCTTTCAGACTGCTCTCCGGAGGTCTCATCGTCTACGCCTTCGTAAAAGCGCAGGACTAATTTGCTGATATATGACTTTGCTGCCGTGGCGCCTTTCCCATCGGCCTGGCGCAGGTAGATTAGCATTGAACCTGTTCCGCGCTGGGCAGACTGGCTGCTTTCACTGCTGCTGCAGGCGGTCATTACGCCCACAATCATCAGCAATGCTAAGCCAGACAGGGTTAATCCCAAATGCTTAACCCTGCCTAGCTGACGGTTTAACTTGCCAAGATAACCCATATCATCATTCCCTTTGTAATATTCTGAAAATATATCTATTGAACACTGGCGCGAATAATCATTCTATAAGCGCATACATTGCGACAAGGCTTACTGCATCCAGCGCAGACAGCAGGCGCCGCGTCCGACAGCTAAGCGCCCCAGCTGGCGGATCGAATTCAGATCGATGACCGACAGGTCCCCGGAAGTATAATTGGCCACATAGCAGCCTTGGCCTCCCGGCATTAGCAGCACGTCGCGAGGGCCGTTGCCGACCTGCAGAATGCGCCGGTCTAATGTGTTGTTGATATTGATTATCGATATGCTGTTCGACACGCTGTTGAGCACTATGGCCACATTGTTATCGTTGACCTTAACCTGGCAGGCGCCGCGCTCGGTAGGGGCTGTGCCTATCGGCTTAATAGATTCCGCGTCGTAAATATTTAGCAGGCTTTCGTTAGGGTACAGCACGCACAATTTCTTTTCGTCTGGGCTTAGGGCGATACCGCTTATATGCCCTTGGAAGCGAATATCTCCCGCGTACTGCCATTCCAGAAGATCGATAATCGATACCGCCCCAACCTCTGGGTGGGTTATGTACATTTTGGTGCAGTCTTTGGTAAGGATCATCGCCTCAGGCTGATAAAACTGCAATTTAAGCGAGCGTATCAGGTTAAAGCTGGGCACATGCAGCTCGTAAAGAGTGCTGTCTTCTGAGCTGAGTATGTACAGGCGGGCGCTGTCTCTGGAAAACTCCATGGCCTTAATCGATTTTAAATGCTCGCCGCGCGAGGTCGTGCCCGGCCTGAGGCTGGGCATTTCAAATATAGGCATATAGGGACGGTTGAAGATTCCGGCGGCCAGAAATTTGTTGTCCGGGGACACCGCGATATTGGCGATCTGCTGAACAGAGATCTTGTTTACCACCCTAATGGCACGGGCATCGACTACGGTCAGAAGCTCATCCAGGAAACAGGAGACTAAAATATGCGACGAAGGCAGCTGGCTTTGAGCCGGAATAGCCCAAAGGCCCGCTAGGGTAATTAATAGTGCAAGCAGAATATTAATCTTTTTCATGCCCATCACTTTCGCGCCGAGGTAAAATAAGCAGTGAGCCATATCAGCACCTCTGAATACGCCTTTAGATTTTATAATATTAGGGTAGTTTTGTCGATATTGCTGCTGGCAGCAGTAGCAATAGCCTCGCCCGCCGCTGTGCAGGCTGCCAGTGGGAATAAAGCTTATCCGCAGGCGCTGTTCGTGCCTTTGGACGACCGGCCTTCAACTCACCTATTCCCCGCCCAGATAGCTCGTATCGGCGGAGGCACTCTGGTGCAGCCACCAGCGCAGGCTATTGGCAAAGCCTATCAGGCCGGAGACACAGCGCTCTGCGGGCAGTGGCTGAGCGAGCAGGCGGCGCAGCGTCCGTCGCGCCCCATAATCGCCTCGGCAGACATGCTGGCCTATGGCGGGCTGCTGGCCTCGCGCACAGCGGCGCTGAGTACCGAACAGGCGATTAACAATCTGCAGGTGCTGCGCAAGGCTTCCAAGACCTCCCCCATTAGCGTTTTTGTTACCCTGCCGAGGCTGTCGCTGCGCACCTCGGACCAGCAGGCTGCCTACGAAACTGCCTTGCTCAATTGGGCCAGAAAAGCCAGCTACAAGAATCTGCAGTTCAGCAGTTCGGTTCCCGAGCAGTATTCCAAAGAATATATGGCGGTGCGTGAGCGCAATGTTAAGGTTATCGAGTTTCTTCTGGATCTGACCAAAGAAGGCGTCATAGGCCGGCTGGTTATATGCGCCGATGACAACAACAAGGAAGGTCTCAGCGCAGAGGAGCAGAGCAAAATCAAAGCGGCTATCGCTGATAAGTCGCTGGATTCAAAGGCTCAGCTGATAAACGGTGCCGATGAGGTGGGCATGTGCTTAGTCGCGGGCTGGCTTTCCAAATACTGGGACTGCCATATGCCCCTGCAGGTCTGCTACTCGGATATCCCGGCTTCGGAAGCGGTGCCCAAAAATGAAAGCAATCCGCTTTATCAGACCGTAGGCAGGCATATAGATCTCTGCGGTGCCTGGGACACGGCGGGCATGAGCGAAGAGGTGGTAAACGGCTCTTCTATGCTGTGGATAGAAACGCAGTCCGACAAGCCTTACGAAGCTCCGGCGTCAGAAGCCAGCACAGAAGATCGGGAGCGCTCTGCCAAGCTGCTAAGCAGCCTGCGCTGGGCGAGAGCCAATAAGCACCTCATCGGCGTGGCCGATGTGCGCCTTATCAACCGCGCCGATCCCATCCTGGCAGAAACGGTAATGGACAATGCCGATCTATGGGAGCTGGAAGGATACGCGGCCTGGAATACCGCTTCCAATACCATAGGCACGGTGATCGCCCAAATGGCGGTACACAATATCGCCCGCGTATGCGGAAAAGGATGGGATCAGCAGCACCGTCTGGAGAGCGAAAAAACGCAGCTGGCCTTTACCTGGGCTCGCCTGCTGGATGACTATGCCTACCAGGCGCTAATCCGCCCTACTTTAAGCGATATGGTTAAGGGGCTCCCCCGCAATCCCGATCCGCTTCTGAATGAATACGGCGGCGCCGGCATGAGCGCCCGCCAGCAGGCCATAGACTGGGCCGAGACTTTATGGCAGAAGAAGCTAAAGGGCCGCTGCTACACCCACCCGAATTTTGGCGTTCCTCTGCTTCTGGAGGACTATAAGCTCGAGGCGGTGCTGCCCTGGCCGCGCGTTTTCGAGATCGAGGCACGCCTGGACCTTCGGCTTCGTCCTTTAAGCGCCGAGGAAGCTAAAGCGTACATGAAACAGCAGCAGGAGCTGAACACTCGGGCTCAGGTGGAGCAGCAGGCTGCCCAGCGGGCTGCCAAGGCTGCCAATTCCCATAAAGCTAAGCAGGAGGCCAAGCGCGCTCAGTCTGATCAGGACTTCAGAGAGGCTACCAAAGCGCGCAGCGCACAGCCCAATAAACCCAAAGACCGCGATGAGAGCCTTGGCGAGGCGGCCGATAGCTTTGTTAAGGGCGGAGACGCCAACAGCGGCGAAAAAAATAAAAAGACTGGCTTTTTTCAGGATCCTGGCAAGGCTATAAAAGAAACTGTTGACAAATGGGTGCCGGTAATTGAAGATGTGGGGCCGGCGCTTGAGCGCAGCGTTCAGTCGGTGAAAAAATCGGTTACGGAGCAGGACAAATGAAAGAAGCTATGCCGCCGACTCTCAAGCGCGTAGGCTTCTTTGGGGGGACTTTTAATCCCATCCATTACGGCCATTTGCGCATTGCCGAGGAAGTCGCCGACGCTGCCGGCCTAAATGAGATAATGTTCGTGCCCAGCGGTACGCCTCCC
>JAFSXO010000147.1 GCA_017444045.1 bacterium
TGCCGGTGCCGATGCGTTTGAGGGTGGCCATAAATCATTGCCGTCTATAGAGATTCGCATGGCTACTCTTGAGGATGTGGATGATATTATCGATCTGGCCTCAGAAATGGTAAAGTATTCGCGCTCGCCGTTCCGTCCTGTCGATGAAAATGTAATAGCCGAGGTGCGCCGCGCTGATCTGCAGTCCATCTATCAGCTTCTAAATAATAAAGATATGGTGGCATTTGTGGCCAGAGACCATCGTGGGCGTTTGGTTGGCCATGTTCTGCTGCACATAAAGAGCGGCAATACCGATTTTCTTACCGGCGAGGAATTGGCTTGGGTCTTTGATATCTCCGTCCAGCCTAAGCATTGGGGCAGCGGGGTTAGTCGGCGCCTGCTGCAGATGGCTGAGCGTTTTGCCCAGGAGCGGGGCGTGCGGTATGTGGGTCTTACCGTAACGGTCGCCAACGGACGGGCTTTGCGCTTCTATCAGAACTGCGGTTATCAGGAAGAGCGCTACCAAATGATCAAAATACTCGAGCCTTTGGATATGGAGGATGATCTGTGAGCCTTAATACTGCCCCTGAAAATAATTGCGGCCAAATGCTATCCGAGGTAATACTTGACGGGCACAGCCTGACCATTGCCGATGTGGAAAATATCGCTTTTGGTGCTAAAGTCAAGCTGCACGAGCGCGTAGCCAAGGCTTGCGAGGCTTCACGCGAGGTAGTCGAGCAGTTTATTGCGCATAAGCAGGTAGCTTATGGCATAAACACCGGTTTCGGTCGGCTGGCCAACAAGCATATCGATGACGAGCAGCTTCAGAAATTGCAGCGCAACCTTATTGTCAGCCATAGTTCCGGCGTAGGTGATTATATGGGCACCGAGGTCGCGCGCGCCATGATGGGGCTTCGGGTCAATTCCTTGGCCAACGGTTTCTCTGGCGTGAGAATTGAGCTGCTGCAGGCGTTGCTGGATATGCTTAACCATGGCATTGCGCCCCTGATCCCCTCGCATGGCTCGGTGGGGGCCAGCGGCGATCTCGCGCCCTTGGCGCATATGGCTCTCGGCTTGCTCGGAGAGGGCGAAGTCTATTATAAGGGCAATGTTGTGCCCGCTGCCGAGGCCTTGAAGGCTGAGGGTTTGGAGCCGTTTGTGCTGGCGGCTAAAGAGGGCCTGGCGCTGATCAACGGTACCCAGTTCATGACCGCTGTCGGAGGCTTGGCGCTGGCGCGGGCTGGACGGGTGGTTAAGGCCGCCGATATTATAGGCGCTCTGACCACCGAGGCTGTGTTGGGCACAGATACCAGCGTTCACGCGCTTCTCCACGCGGTGCGCGGCCACGAGTGCCAGCGCCAGGTGGCCTCGAATATGCGCAGGCTGCTGGCCAATTCGGAGATCGTGGCCTCTCACAAGGGATGCTCTCGGGTTCAGGATGCGTATTCGATCCGCTGTCTGCCTCAGGTTCACGGGGCGGCGCGCACCGGTTATGAGTTCGCCTGCGATTTGGTACAGCGCGACATGAATTCGGTTACGGATAATCCCGTTGTATTCCCGGTAAGCTACTTAGAGGAAGCCGAGCGCGGTCAGCATCCGTTTGGCTTGATCATGAGCGGCGGCAACTTCCACGGCGCACCGGTGGCGCTGGCTTTGGATACGGCGGCTGTGGCGCTGTGCTATATCGGCACAATATCCGAGCGCCGCTGCGATCGCCTGCTGGCGGGCAATGACGGTCTGCCGCCCTTCTTGGTGGTTAATGCTGGACTTAATTCGGGCATGATGATCGTGCAGTACGCTGCCGCGTCGTTGGTCAATGAGAATAAGGTCTTTGCCCATCCAGCCAGCGTCGACACTGTGCCCACCTCGGCAGGACAGGAGGATCACAACAGCCACGGTCCCACGGCGGCGCACAAGCTGACTTCAATAGTCAATAACTTAGAGCTGATCCTGGCCTGTGAGCTGATTTGCTCCTGCCAGGCCCTGGAGACCAGACGCCCTCTGCGCTCCAGCCCGCCTCTGAGCGCGGCCTATACGGCTGTGCGCCAGGTCGTTGCGCCCTTGGAGGGCGATCGCTCTCCGCATCCCGACATCAAGGCTGCCCGCCAGCTCATTGCCAGCGGTGCTTTGCAGAAGGCTGTGGAGGATGTGATCGGCCCGCTAGCCTAATATATAGCGCTTATTGCGATGTTTGAGATTTGGCCGCGCTTCGCTGTAGGCTGAATCTCAAACTTTTTTAAGCTTGAGATGCGGGGGAAGGTATGAGCCTAATTAAGCAGAAATTTATTAGCCGTATTTTGTAAAAGGGTGGATTAATAGCTGTGGCCAGAAAGCCTCGTTCCAGAAATTCTGAAGATGGTATCAGCACTGAGAATATGACTCTCGAAGAGCGTATGGATGCTCTTGAGGGTGAACTGGAAGATATGAATTTGACCAGTTCGGTTCAGTCTAAAGACATTACGACGCTGCGTGCGCGTGTAGAGCAGCTGAACGATGACATTGATGAGATCTCCGAGGGTGCGTCTGCTGAAGATTTAGCGCGTGTCGAAGGAGCTATCAGTGCGCTGGAAACAAAACTTAACGAAGCGGCTGCCTCCCTGCAGGAATATGGCGGCAGCTTTGAGGAAGTGCGCAAGGAACTAGAAGCGGTCGGCAGCTCCGGGAAGGAACTGGGCGAAAAGCTGGAATCGCTGAGCGGAAGCATAGACGAGCGTATCGAGGCGGTTAAGACAGATCTAGAGAAGTGCGCTTCCTTTGCTAAAAAGGAAGAGCTGGACGATGCTACTCTTAACACTATGGTCAAGCTCGAGGAAATAGAGCAGCGGGCCGATACCAACCAGCAATCCCTGCGCCAGCAGTTAGATTCTGTTTACGAGACTCTGCACAGCGAAATGGACAGTCTGCGCACCGAATGCGAGGAGCTGCAAAAGGGTGCGGCTAATGAGAGCCTGGAAGAGCTTCGCCGTACCGTAACAGGTATAAAAGATACCCTTGAAGGCGCCGATGATATAAAAGAAAAAGCCAAGGCTGCCCAGGAGACGGTGGGCAAGCTGGAGGTTATGAGCGCGGATCTGGAATCGCGCTTGTCCGAGCAGATTAAAAAAATTGAGGAACGCTTAGCGCACTTGGATCCTCGTTTTGATGCGGTTACCGAAAAGGCCGAAGAGGCTGAAGCTCAGGTGCTGAGCCAAATGGAAACCGTGCGCATGGCTCTGCGTCTGGTTGAGCAGCTCGATGAGAGATCCAAGGTTGTCAGCGCCGCGCCTGCTCCTTCTGTGCAGCCTGCCGCTGTTGCTCCTGCTGGAGCCGAGGTCAGCCCGACTGGAACGGTAATTACCGATGCCGATATAGAGGTGCCGGCCACTTCGGAGAATCTGGGCTACGAGCTTTCCGATGTGCTGGGTGTGGTAGTGCAGAATAATGCCTCCGACTTGCACATAAAGGTCGGAGTGCCCCCTATGGTGCGTCTGCACGGCGAGCTGGTTCCCGTCGGCCAGGCTGCACTGGCCAGCAACGATGCTAAGGCGCTCGTATTCTCGTCCATGACCAAGGCCCAGCGCCGTCAGCTGCTGAGCGGTCATGAAGTCGACTTCGCCTATGCCTGTGACGGGGCGCGTTACCGCGTTAACGCTTTCATGGAGCGCGGTAATGTCAGCGCTGCCTTCCGTATGCTGCGCACCGATATAGCCACGCTGGACACTTTAGGCCTGCCCGAGGTTCTCAAAAAGCTGGCTATGTCCAACAATGGTATTATCCTGGTTACCGGCCCTGCCGGCAGCGGTAAGTCTACTACGCTGGCCGCTATGCTGGATTACATCAACGAGAACCGCAAATGCCACGTCGTTACCATTGAGGATCCTATCGAATTCTTCCATAAGGACAAAATGTCCATCATCACACAGCGCGAGGTTGGCCTAGACACGCCGAGCTTTGTGGAAGCTTTGCGCATGTCCCTGCGTCAGGACCCCAATGTCATCATGGTCGGTGAAATGCGCGACGCTGAGACGATGATGACCGCGGTCACCGCGGCTGAAACCGGTCACTTGGTTCTGTCAACTCTGCACACTCCCAACGCTGTTCAGGCCGTTGACCGTATTATTGACACCTTCTCCGGAGATCTGCAGCGCCAGTTCAGACTTCTGCTGTCCAGCAGTCTGCGCGGTGTCGTCTCCCAGAAGCTGCTGCTGCGGGCAGACAGTGCCGGACGTGTGGCGGCTACTGAGATTATGGTCAATACGCCGACCATCAGCTCGCTCATTCTGGAAGGGAAAACCAACGAGATCTATCCCTTCATTCAGCAGGGCAGCAACGATGGCATGCAGACCTTTACGCAGTCGATGCTTCAGCTTTACAATGACGGCCTGATTACCAAGGAAGAAGGGCTCAGCCATGCCGATCAGCCTACTGAGTTCCGCATGGGCTTGGAAGGCCATGTGGCTTCTAATACGGCTGCTCAGCCCGATATGGCCGATGAGACCCTCATGAATTGGCTGTAATTCCCTGGCTTTGATGCAGTGCCAGAGGCTTAGCATTACGCTAAGCAGCTAGATAGAATTAAAATATAGCGCTGTCCTGCCAAAGGCTGACCTTTTGGCAGGCTTCGCAGCTGTTGCTTTAGGGAAACACTGAAACCTTCAGTGTTTCCTTATTGGTGTTCATGCTGATTATAAAAGAGCGTGAACTGGGCGCAGAGAAGCGGTGCTGGCGCTGAAGCCGACACAGGCTCCGATGCCTGCGATTGCCGTTCTTTGCTTGTGGGTAGGATTGTGATGGCAGTACCGGATACGTTAGAGCAGCGTTTAGACGCGGTTAGACAGACTATAGCCAGTGCCTGCGCTCATTGCGGGCGCAGTGAAAGCGAGGTAAGGCTGATTGGCGTTACCAAAACCTTTTCTGCTGAAGCTATAAAGCCGGCAATAGCCTGCGGTCTGATGGATTTGGGCGAGAATTATATCCAGGAATTTAAGCAGAAGGCTGAACAGCTGCCCGCGCATTTAAGATGGCATTTTATTGGGCACTTGCAGCGCAACAAAGCAGTGTGGGCGGCGAAATATGCTAGCTTTGTGCACTCGGTAGACAGCCTGCCTCTGGTGCGGGCGCTGGATCGCCATTCCGCTGAGCGCTCAGAGCCTCTAAAATGTCTGCTGCAGGTGCGGCTGGGTGACGAAGAGAGCAAATCAGGCTTGGATCCCGATAAGGTCTTGCCCTTCCTGGATGAATTGGCGGCCGACCCGCCTAGCAGTATCTGTTTTGTTGGGCTTATGACTGTGCCGCCGCCGGTGGAGCACGCTGACGATAATCGTGTGCATTTCTCTCGTTTGCGCGGGCTTCTGGAAAAAATAGAAGCGCAGGCGTATCGGTTTTGGCAGGGCCAGGAGCTTTCCATGGGCATGAGCGAGGATTATGTGGCAGCGATTGAGGAAGGGGCAACTATGGTGCGTATAGGCCGAGCTATTTTTGGTTCACGGCCTCCGAAATTAAGCGTTTAGGCCGTCTGGCGTGTTGGCTGTCTAGGGGGAGAAGATAAGTGTTAGGGAAATGGCTGGGCAAGGTGCGTACTTTTTTTTCGGCGAGCGATGAATATCGCGTTCATGGTGATTCTGCTGGTGATTCTGCTACCCGTGTTACCGAGGTGTCTCATAGCGTAACCGATGTCCCCCATAGTGTGGGCGAGCGTCGGCGCGGTGTGGCAGCGGTTGCTAAAAGCCGGACCCCTATGGCAGAGATAATCTTTGTCAAGGACGAAGATTATAAAAGCGAAGAGGATATGACCAATGCTGTCGCTGAAGCCTTGAAGAACAACAAGAGCGTCATTGCCAACATGGAGCAGAGTTCCACTGCCGCGATTAATCAGACGGTTTATTTCTGCGCTGGCATGATGTTTATGGTCGACGGTCAGACCATAAAATTAACGAAACGCATGTATATGTTCGCTACTAATGATTTTTTGGTGACTTATAGCGATCCAAGAGCCGAAGCGGAACGAATTTACGATGATTATATGGACAGTCAGAACAGCTATGGGTCTGACTCTCCCAAGCGCGTAAGGAGCTCAGGGGGGTACCGCTAACGCGCGATGCGCGATATAGGGCTTTATATACATATACCCTTTTGCCTCAGGAGATGCGCTTACTGCGACTTTAATGCGTACGCCGATCCTGGGCTAAGCTTCCGCCGCATTTATCATGATGCGTTATTGACTGATCTGCGCTCCAGTGCGCTGGACGAGGATTATCGGCTGCGCTCTGTCTATATCGGAGGGGGAACTCCGAGTCTCTGTCCCGCTGCCTGGCTGGCGGATATTATGGATGTCTGCCGCCGCACGTTTGTCTGGCCCGACGCTGGCCCTGAAGTCAGCATAGAGGCCAATCCGGGGACGGTTACCCTGGAATCGCTGCGTTCTATGCGTCAGGCAGGAATCAATCGCATATCGTTTGGCATTCAGTCATTGGACGATGGTCTGCTGGCTATGCTGGGGCGCATTCACAGCCGTGGCGAGGCTCTGCAAAGTGTGCGCTGGGCGTGCGAAGCTGGTTTTGACAATGTAAGCGCCGATTTAATGTATGGCCTGCCTAGGCAGACAGTGCCGATACTCCGCTCTACGGTTAGAGAAATAGCTGATCTCGGTCTGCAGCATTTTTCGGCCTACGCTCTGAGCGTGGAAGACGGAACACCTCTGCAGCGGGCTTTGGCTTCGGGCAGCCTTTCTCTGCCGGATGAGGATGAAGAGGCAGCTTTGCAGCAGGTAATCAGCGAGGAACTGACGTCCTGCGGTTACCGCCATTACGAAATATCTAATTGGAGCTATCCCGGATATGAATGCCTCCATAATGAAATATACTGGGACAACGGGGAATATTTGGGGGTAGGCTGCGGGGCGGTATCGTACCTGCGCGGATGGCGTTTTCCGCGGCTGAGAGACGTGCGCGAGTATGTGCGCGCTGTTCAGGCGGGGGAATTCCCGGCCGTGTCGGGGGAGCGTTTGGGTGACGAAGCGCGCTGGCGCGAGACGCTGATGCTAGGACTGCGCCGGGCGCATGGGGTAGATCTTAGCCTTCTAGGCCAGCGTTTTGGAATACCTGTGGAGAAGCTGTGGGCTTTATGGAACGAGGTTCCTTCTGAGCTTTGGGTTAAGCGCGGAACTAGGGTGGCCCTGACCCAGCAGGGCTGGAACCTTTCAAATGAGATTTTTGTGCGTTTCTTTATGTAGGTTATTGCTGAAATTAATAGAAATTTAATTAATTAAGGAAACGCTGTGCTGAAGTGACCTCTGAAGTGACCTCTTAGGCGCTCGAGCAGGTTTTCTGTAAGCTTTAAGCAGCTGATACTGAGCTAGAATGCGTAGGAAGGAATAAGGTATGGCGAAAAACCGGGGCAGCAAAAAGAAGAATAAGCAGAAAAAGAATGGCCACATGGCTGCGCCTGTGCCGGCGGCTTCTGTAAACCAAAAATGTGAAGACAATTTTGATGCCGGTAAGCCGGATTTGGATGCTGCGGAGCAGGATAATCAAGAGATGGATTCCTCTGGAGCTGAGGAGGCGCCAGCCGAAGTTCAGGAGCTTAAGGCCGAGCCTGCTGCTGATGCTGTCCCTGAGGCGGCAGCGGAGGTGTCAGAGTCTAAGGCGGAAGCTGCAGTAACTGATGAAGCCGAAGCAGATAAGTCCGCCGCAGCCGAAGAGGTTCCCGCCCCTAAGGCTGAAAATGCCGTTGCCGCTGAGGCTATGCCTGAGGCAGCTGCTAAAGCTAAGGCAGAGCCTGCGCCTGTAGCCGAGGTCCAGCCGCCTAAGGTAAAGGCGCGCCCGAAGCCGCCTTCGTGGATGAAGCCGACTGCGGAGGAAAAAACAGCGCCTGCGACTCAGACACCTAAGCCTGAAGCTGCCGCGGTGCCGCCGGAGAAAGCTTCTGCGGCTCCTAGCGCTGAGCCTAAATGCACCGCAGCTTCCGCGGTGCCCAGCGAAAGTGCCGATCCTTCTGCCCAGCTGGTTGCCGACAGCGTGCTGCTGGGGGCTCCCGTGTTTTCTGGCGGCGACAGTGCGGCTGATGCTGCCGTTGACGCATTGCTTGCTCCTACAGTAGTCCCAGAGGCCGATAAAAAATCGCAGATTCATCCGCTGGCTGGGGTCGTTGGCGGCTTTACTGCTCCTTTGAACCTGGAGGGTCTTTCCCATAAGGAAGAGGCTCCGTCGGCTGGGACAAAAGCTGTGCGGCCTAAAGAGGTAGCCGATGGCTCTAAGGTGCCGTCTGAGATCGCGCACTTAGGCGAAATAGTCGATTCTATAGAGAGCCTTGACTATCTAAAGCCGCGTCTGAAAAAAATCTCTCTGACCGGCTGCGAGGCTAGCGATTTGGTGGGGCTGTACCGTATAGTGTCGCAGGTGCTGCTTGACAATATGCGCACCCAGCTGAACACTATGCGCCAGATGCGAGAGCGGTATGAGAAGCGCCTGCGCCAGGTCGTAGTTGATGAGTCGGCTAAGTTTGTCAAGATGGTAAACAGCGGTCAGGAGATACTTTCGTCGGCGCGACCTGCTGAGGAAGCTGACGAGCCGGGCAGCATGGCTCTGCGCAAGCAGCTGGAGATTAAAGATGCCCTGCTGCTGAAGGCGCGAGAAGCTCAGGAAGAGGCTGAGGCTCGCTGCGAGAAAGTCGCTAAGGATGTGATAAATATCCGCCAGCGTCAGGAAAAGGATGTAGCGCTGCACCTGCAAAAGGCGCGTGAGGCGCTGCTGGGTAAGCTGCTGCCGATCCTTGACAGTTTTGAAAGCGCTCTGGCTAATAAGTCTAGCTTTGTCAATGTGGAATCTGTCGTCGAGGGCCTGGAGAATATCCATAAGCAGCTGCTCGATGCCTGTGTCTCTGAGGGACTGCAGCCTATTGAGGCCAAAGGCCAGCCGTTCGACCCGAATCTGCACGAGGCTATGGGATATGTCACGACATCCGAGCTTCCCGAAGACTGCGTGGTCACAGAGCTGCGGCGCGGATATATGCTGAACGATAAGCTTTTGCGGGCTACTATGGTTCAGGTAGCTAAGCCTGAATAGCTGAATTGCTGGCAGCGTGATGCCGTTTAGTTAGCTAGCGTTAGCTAACGTTTTTAACTAAATGGCATTGGCCAGTATCGCTAATTATTCTTGCTTAAATGCCAGGAAGAGCGCTCGCTGTAGCGAAATTATATACTTTGTTTGAAATTTATGGATGAGGGCTTCGCGTCCTATTGATCCTTTGGCAGTGTTTCTTGTGGAGGTTTAAAGCCGAATGAACGGAAAGATCGTTGGAATTGACCTTGGTACTACTAACTCGGTAGTCTCCATCGTTGAGGGTGGAAGCCCTGTGGTTATCCCTAGTGCGGAAGGTGATTTTCTTTTCCCTTCAGTGGTAGGTTTCTCAAAAACTGGAGAGCGTTTAGTCGGTTCAGTTGCTAAACGCCAAGCCGTATCTAATCCCGATCGTACGGTTATTTCCATCAAGCGTTATATGGGAACTGACCATAAAGTGCCCATTGACGACAAGACTTACACTCCTCAAGAAATCTCTGCTATGATTTTGCAGAAGATCAAAACCGATGCTGAGGCTTATTTAGGCTTCCCCATCGACAAAGCGGTCATTACGGTTCCGGCTTATTTCTCCGACGCGGAACGCCAGGCCACTAAAGACGCGGGCACGATCGCCGGCCTAGAAGTCATGCGCATCATCAACGAGCCTACAGCTTCCTGTCTGGCCTACGGTCTTAACAATGAAGATGTCAATGAGACCGTGCTGGTATGGGACTTGGGCGGCGGAACGTTCGACGTCTCGATCGTGGAATTGGGCGGCGGCGTAGTCGAAGTAAAGGCTACGGCTGGTAACTCGCACTTGGGCGGCGATGACTGGGACCAGCGCATTATCGACTGGCTGGTTGAAGAGTTCAAGCGCCTGTACGGTATCGACCTGCGCACCGACCGCTTGGCTATGCAGCGCCTGAAAGAGGCCTCTGAAAATGCCAAGATCAAACTCTCCACCGAGACCACAACCCGCGTCAATCTGCCATTCATCGCAGCCGACGCTACCGGCCCTAAGCATCTCGATATTGAGCTGACCCGCGTTAAATTCCAGGAGCTGACTTCTGACCTGGTTGAAAAGTGCGAAGAGCCAGCCTTGCAGGCTTTGGCCGATTCCGGTCTGCAGAAGCATCAGATCAATAAGGTTCTGTTGGTCGGCGGCTCTACGCGTATGCCGGCAGTACAGGATAAGGTTCGCCATCTGTTCGGCGGTGAGCCTTCCCGCGACTTAGACCCCGATAAGGTCGTCTCCATGGGCGCCGCTCTTCAGGGCGCGGTTTTGGCCGGCGAAGTCAAAGACATGGTGCTGCTCGACGTTACCTCGCTGTCTCTCGGTATTGAGACAGTCGGTGGTGTGTTCACCAAGCTCATCGAGCGCAACAGCCAGATCCCCTGTGCCAAAACTCGTATCTTTACGACGGCTGCCGATGGCCAGACCTGCGTAGAAGTACACTGTCTGCAGGGCGAGCGCGACTTAGCGGCTCACAATAAATCCCTGGGACGCTTTGAGCTGCGGAACATTCCTCCCGCGCCGCGCGGTGTGCCCCAGATCGAGGTTACCTTTGACATCGACGCTAATGGTATTGTGAACGTATCCGCTAAGGATATGGCGACTGGCAATAAACAGAAGATCGTCATTCAGTCACCCACCAACCTCTCCCGTGACGAGGTCGATAACATGGTTAAAGAAGCTGCTGTCTATGCTGAAGAGGACAGCCGCCGCCGTGAGGAATCCACTGCACGCAACAAAGCTAATATTGAGCTGGATACCGCCGAGAAGACACTGCGCGATCTGGGTGACAGACTGGGCGTTGAGCAGCAGCATCAGATGCGCGCCGCTATCGATAAGCTGCGCATGTCGCTGCAGAATCTCGATGTGGCCAAGATCCAGGCCGATACCAAGGCTCTGTCCGACCTAACCTTCTCTATCTCTACCGATGTCTACTATGCTCTGGAGACTGGTCACGTTCAGGTCGCCGGCGGTCAGGCTGCTAAGAAAACTGCCGAAGCCACCGAAAAAGTTGCCAATGAGCCTGGTGAAGAAGAGCTGTTCAGCTGGTTCAACGATTAATAAGTCTGGGCACCTATTGTGCAATGCCCGTCAGGTTGGCTTACCGCTAACTTATAGTCATTGACTTTTTGCGTGCCTAA
>JAFSXO010000022.1 GCA_017444045.1 bacterium
GAACGAGGGAAAAAACATCGTCGTCATTCTCCCCGATACGGGCATGAGATACCTTTCATCACCAGGTTTTATCAAATAGATTAACTATCGTTATTCTCTACCATGAGCAAACAGAATATTAACGCCCTAGCCTCCTGCCTGGAGCGGGTGGCCGACAAAATGTGCGCCCAAAGCGCCCTGCCCACCGACAACCGCTATATCGGCCTGGAAGAGGCTGCAATCAAAGCCATCGAAAAGCTGCTCACCGCCATGTTTCCCAACCACCTGGGCCAGGTGCGGGAGCGCTTTTCCGAAAAGGACAACCGCATTTGGGAGCTTATGCGGGCCTTCGATGCCCTCACCCACGCTTTGGGTTACGTCTCCGACAGCTTTGAAGCCGCCGAAAACCAGGCCATGACGGTTATATCCGCCCTGCCCGAAATATTGGCCGTTTTAGAAACAGACGTAATTGCCGCTTACGAAGGCGACCCCGCCGCGCAGAGCTTGGACGAGGTAATCCTGAGCTATCCGGCATTTAAAGCCATCAGCATCTACCGCTT
This sequence comes from bacterium, assembly GCA_017444045.1. Taxonomy (GTDB): domain Bacteria; phylum Vulcanimicrobiota; class Xenobia; order Xenobiales; family Xenobiaceae; genus JAFSXO01. The sequence goes on from JAFSXO010000022.1 coordinate 540, forward strand.
AGCCCACAAGCTATACGAAATGCAGGTACCCATCCTGCCCCGGCTGATGACCGAACACGCTCACCGGCTGACGGGCATCGACATCCACCCCGGCGCCAAGATCGGAAGCTATTTCTTCATCGACCACGGCACTGGTGTCGTCATCGGCGAGACCACGACCATCGGCGAGCACGTCAAGCTGTATCAGCACGTCACCTTGGGCGCCAAAAGCTTCCAGGTCGGCCCAGACAGCAGCCTAGTTAAGGGTATCAAGCGCCATCCTGACATCGGCGATTACGCGGTTATTTACGCCGGAGCCACCATTCTGGGCGGCAATACGGTCATCGGCCACCACTGCGTTATCGGCGGCAACGTCTGGCTGACCGAATCTGTTGCCCCAGGACAGACGGTAACCATCCGCTGCAACGTGGGGCCCCAAGAGATTCCTTAAGAAACAAACGCAAAGAAAAGCAATGCCGGCGACTTATGGCTTTGGCAGCGCTCTTGTAGGCTGCACGAGCTTCCGCGCCGGCATTGCTTTTCGTTCAGATGCGCATTGCGAAGAACTGGTGACGCGCTTTATTAATTCATAACTTCGCAATAGATGCAGGCATATGCTTAAGCTAACGGCATTAGCCAAGCAACAACAAATACTACTTGGAATCGTCGGTACGCGCAACCGTCCACGACCTGCCGTTGCTGCCCATCACGATATCGCCCTGGCGATAGGTATACATTATTTCTGTCTTTTGCTGGCGCAACTCTTTAGCAAGTTCAAGACTGGCAGGATTATCGCTCTGATCGCCACTGCATGAAAAGACCGCGAACTTCGGCGAGACTTTTTCATAAAACCGCGCCCACTGGCCCAGTCCGTGATGACCGACCTTGACCACATCGCTGGCGACATTCATCTTCTTGTTTAACATGTTCATCTCGGCTTCTAGTAACGCATCGCCCAGAAGCAGCAGCGAACAGCGCTTGTACTGTGCGCGCAGCACCAGCGAGTGGTTGTTTTCAATATCCCGAAGCATCTTATCATCACGCCGCCAAGCGTTTCTCCGATAAGCGTTTAGCTGACAGGCTTTCTGTGACACAATAGGCGATAGCACTTTTATCTGCGCTTTCCCCAGCTCAAACTCATCTTCAGCTTTTAGCGGAACCACTTCCGACTTTTCTTTAGCAATATTTAAAAACTTATCATAATGAGACTCATGACGATTATTATAAAAAGACGAGTGAGATACATATACTTTATTCACAGGGAAACCATCTTCTAGTATCCCCTCAAGCCCATTATAATGGTCAGAATGCCCATGCGTGCAGACCATGGCATCCAATTTCTTTATGCCGCGCTCGCACAAATACTGGCTTATTTTTTTCTTTGCGAAATATTTATTTTTATAACTGCCGCCATCTACTAATATATTGCTTCCGCCGCAGCGCAACAAAATGCAGTCACCAAAATCGACGTTCAGAAAATGCGCCTGGAAGGGCATATGCTCCACATAAGCCTGACATTCCAGAGCCCGCGACACAAAGTGCCAGATCATAAAAAGCGCGCCCAACCAGGAGAGCACGGCCATAGTTCTGCAAATAAGCCTCTTTTTCACTGCCCAATCCACCTGCTACAGAATAATAACCCTATCGCGCTGCATTAACCGACGCTCTAGCACTATTTCGACACCATAGAAAGACAGCCTGCAAAGCCATCTTTTACTGGCAGTAGACATGGCCTTCAGGCTAACAAAATTATTCAGCGCTCTTCCCAACCGTCCAGCTCTGGCCGTCGCTGGCGCACACTATGCTGCCCGCTTCACGCGTAAACCACAGTTCGATTCCCATGCCGCGCAGCTCCCGCTCTATATCGGCCGAGCGCTCTTTGCTCATATTTGCGCAGGAGAATACGGCAATCTTGGGCGCGACCGCCTCGTAAAACGCCTTATCCTGGCGGATGCCATGATGCCCTACTTTAACTACATCGCTGGCCAGCTCCGCACCGGATTTCATCATGGCCTCGTGGGCGTATCTTTCGGCATCGCCTGTCAGCAGCAGCGAGGTTTCGCCATAGGTAACCCGCAGGACTATGGAGCGGTTGTTTTCAGCATGATTCGGCGGATCATAGTCCAGCGGACCTATAACCTTAATCTGCGCTTCACCGAGCTGCCAAACCTCACCCAGCGCCGGACGCTCCAAGGTGTGCCCTCTTTGGGCTACTTCGGCCGCGAAACGGTTAAAATATCCCTTGGCAACGCAGTCAGCTCTATCTACAGGCGCATAAGCCCTGTCAAAGGGGAAATGCTGAACGACTCCGCGCAGTCCGCCCGCATGGTCCCAATGCTCATGGGTGCAGACGATAGCATCTAAATGCTCTACACCGCAGGTGCGCAGATAGCGCTGCACCGTTTTAGACCTAAACGGCATACCTCCGTCTATCAGCATGGCATGGCCCTGGCTGAGCAGCAGAATACTGTCGCCGTGACCCACATCGATAAAATGCACCTGCAGAGGATATTTGTCCCAGCGCTCCCGATCAATGCGTACGGCCGCGGGCGCATGTATCCATTGCCACAATAAATATAATAAAGCGCATAGTATGAGAAGAATCTGCCACATCTTTTTCACTTCATTGCCATCCGCTTCATTATCCTTAACAACGGCCTACACCCAGCGATTAGCAGGCTGGCCAAACAGTTACTAGCTATCAATGCCAGTTACCGACACTGCAATGTCGTTTAGTTAAGCAATGGCCAATAGATCCTC
>JAFSXO010000148.1 GCA_017444045.1 bacterium
CGACGACGATCGGCTTTGGGGATATTACCGTGACGGCGCTTGCTTCGAGGATCGTTTCCGTGCTGCTGTCCATTTACTCCATCGGGGTTATCGCGATATTTACTGCGGTCGTTACCAGCTTTTTTCTCGATGAGGTCAAGTCGCGCGCCACGGATTCCGCGAAAGCCTTTCTGGCCGATCTGGAGCGTTTGCCGGAAATGAGCCAGGAGGAGCTTAAAGATCTCGCCGAGCGCGCCAAGAGATTTGCCGGGGAAAAATGACGCGGTTTAAGCGTACTGCGGGTTAAAATAAAATATTCATAAATTATGTTGCCAACGCTGTTAAAGCGACAAAATATGTCTAGACGAACTGCTATAATACACTAATATTTTCTGCTGTGTCTGTCGGGGTATTTTTCAATGGATGATAAAGACAAAGATAGCCAAGGACAAGACGGTTTAGACGGTTTATTAAATGCCGGCATCGCAGGGGCTTCTTATGAAACTGTACAGAGATTTGGCAGCGCGGCCAAGCAGCATTATGTTGCCTATTCGGGAGAAGACCGCGAGCTCGGTACGCAATTAAAAAAGGGCTTAAAATCCATTTCCCTACATAAGGTAAACCCTGAAGAAAGATATAAGAATATTCATCAGCAAGCGGGCTTTTCTGCCGAAGTCAAGGATGTAGCTCGCACCAATGCGGAAAAGATCATCGCTGGCGATACTTCAAGGAAGGTTAGAACGGATGATATCGGCAGAGTTAACGATCCGTTGTACGACACGGTAACAGTCGATGCTAATGGCGATGTAATCAAAGGTTCTGGAACTCAGGTCAAGTTTATTGGGGCCTCGGAAAACGACCCCAGCGGAGCTGGCAACGCTTCCCGCGCCTTGGATTCGCTACAGTCTAAAAAGTTTGCTAAGTACCTCGATGCCGATGCAAAGATAGAAGTCCCTTCTGATCAATACGACAAGATACTCCAAGAAGCCGACAGCAGAATTGAGGATTTGCAAAAACAGTTAGAAAATAGAAAAAATGCCGGTGACACAGAAGAGGTTAAAAAACTTCAGGAACGCATCGCCAAGCTGAAAAAAATTAAAACTAACCTGCGCAAAAGCAGCGTTTCTCAGGAAGAAGCCGTCTATGCCCGCGAGCATCCCGAATTATCTACGGCTAAAGATATCGCTAAACTGTCTCACAGAGCCGGCCTTGAAACTGCTAAATCTGCTGCGGTAATCGGCGGAAGTGTTTCTATTGTCAAGAATTGCGTCGCCTTGGTAAAAGGAGATATAGAGCCTGAGGACGCGATTGTCAATGTCGCCAAAGAAACCGGCACCGCCGCGGCAATCGGTTACGGCACCGGCTATGCGGGAGCGGCGCTGAAGGGCGCCATGCAAAACGCCAAATCAGCTTATGTTAGAACTTTAGCTAAAACCAATTTGCCTGCCACCGTGGTTGCGGTTGCCGTTTCCGCCACCAAAATCCTAACCCGATTTTTTAAAGGCGAAATCGACGGTGTTCAATGTCTGGAAGACTTGGGGCAAGAAGGCGCGGGTATGCTGTCTTCGGCTATGTTCAGCGTTATCGGTCAGGCGCTTATACCGATACCGGTAGTCGGAGGACTGGTGGGCGGCATGGTTGGCTACGCTTTTTCATCTGCCTGCTATGGCGTTTTAACGGAATCCCTTAAGAATGCCAAACTGGCCAGAGAGGAAAGAGAACGCGTTGAAAAAGCCTGCAGCGAGCATATCGCGATGATCCGCCAATATCGAGAGAATATGGAGGCAATCATCAGCCAATACCTCGTGGGGTCTATGGATGTGTTCAGGGAAGCGTTCTTTGGCATAAAAAACGCCTTGGCCATCGGCGACGTCGATTGGTTTATCGACAGCGCCAATGGAATCACTGAACAATTTGGCGGCACGGTACCGTTTACCGATATGAACGATTTTGACTGCAAAATGCTGTCGCAAACAGCATTTAAGCTATAGGAGGGAATATGTCCAATAGAAAACGAGAAGAAGTAGCGCTCTATTACCTTTATCTTATGTCTGACGGCAGAAGCTTGCCTGAACACAAAAAGCTCTTTGATGAAATTTGCCAAAAGCTGGGATTTAGCAGTAATGACCAGCAAAAAATCATTGCGGTATGCAAAGCTTCAAGCAAGTCCAGCTCTCCCTATGAAGTTATTGAGGGGAATAGGCTTGCTGAAGCCGCAACGGATGGCGATTATTCTTCCGAGCTACGTGCGCACATCATTTGGAATTTGGTTAATTTGGGGTATCCAGATTTATTAGTATCGGCCAATAAGAAAAAAGTAATCGATCATTTGCTCAGTAAATGGGAAATAGACCCTGAGATATATACGGAAATGCTGGATATTGCCGATACGGTTGAAGCTTTGCGAAAACAAATGAATTGGGCTGAGAAGACTCTGCCGCCAGGCGGCCAAAAAGAAGCCAAGCTGAAAAGCTTGGGCGAGAATATCGAAAGAATACTCTCAGATGTAGAAATAACCATTAATGAACTAGCAGCGTTTGAATAATAATTAACTTGCTATACAACAGGAGGATTTAACGATGCCATTGCCATTTATACCTTTGGTCCTGGGAGGCTTGGCTTTAGGCTCAGCAGCTGCCGGCGCTGTAGGAGCCAAAAATGCTTCAGACTATAAAAAAGAAGCTGAAAAAGTGAATAAGCGAGCCAATAGAATTGCGTCATCTGCCGCTGAAAAAGCTGAGACCTGCCGCAAGAATTGCGGAGAAGCTATTGAACGTCTGGGAAACTGCAAAATTCAAGTTTTGGAAGAGAGCATTAAACAGTTTATCGCTGAATTTGAAAAGCTCAACCATGTAGAGCTGTCGGCTTCCAGTGGTTTGAACGAATTGCAAAAGCTGGTTTTGGATAAAAAGTCCTTGGCAGAATTAAGACAATTGGAGTCCTTGGCAGCATCTGTGGCTGGCGGAGCGGCTACTGGAATTGGGGCTGGCGCTTTAACCGCATTTGGATCGTACGGGGCAGCTATGTCGTTAGCAACAGCTTCAACTGGAACAGCTATAGGCAGCTTAAGCGGCGCGGCAGCAACCAACGCTACCTTAGCCTGGTTCGGCGGAGGCTCCCTGGCAGCGGGAGGTCTGGGAATCGCAGGCGGAGCTGTTGTATTAGGCGGATTGGTTCTCGGACCAGCGCTGGGCATTATGGGTGCTGTTGCAAGTAATAAAGCAAGTGCTCTTAAAGATGAGGCGTATACTAATTTATCCAAAGCTAAGAAATATAGCGAAGAGATGAGGACGGCTTCTTCTCTTTGCATTGGAATAAGAAAACGAGCTAACATGTTCAGCAGATTTCTGCTTTCCCTTAACTCAGTATTTGAGCCGCTTGTTTACGACATGGCTCAAATAATCAAGCAGCGCGGAACAGATTTCCGAGTATATACGCGAGAAGAGCGAAATACCGTAGCGAAGGCTATGGCCATGGCTGGTGCTGTAAAAACGATCCTCGACACGCCTCTTTTAGACAAAGACGGCAAACTGACTCCCGAATCGGAAAACATAATACCCAAGACTAAAAACAAACTGCTTGAAGCAAAGTAAAGCACTTGCCGATCAGATACAATAAGCGTCAAACGCAGGTTTGGCGCTTATTGTTACGATTGAAATCATGCCGCACGAAGCTGTTCTATAATCGATGTTTTATTGCACCAAATGTGGCTTATGCTGCCGGAACATAGCCATGATCCCGGAACTGCGTCAATTTGATGACGGCAGCGGTATCTGCATCCATTTGACTGCCGATAATCTCTGCGATATTTATTCCACGCGTCCGGACATCTGCAATGTCGATAAAATGTATGAGATTGCGTACCGTCATTTAATGACCAGAGACGATTATGACCGTCTCAATTTAGCGGGCTGCCAGCAGCTGCAGGCACTCCACCAAACAGCGCTCACCAATACCGCCCAGTCATGCCCTCCCGGCAGAACTTAAGCATTGCTCAGAGGCTAGGGAGACTGACCAAATAAAAAGAGCCTGCGCTCGCTTTTGCGCAGGCTCTAGCCTTTATATGCTGCTGAAGCTGCTATTGCTGAGATCTGAGCTCGGCCAGGTTCTGGGCCAGCAGATCGTAGTCGCTCCACTCCTCCCAGTCGATGCCGCCCTTGTTGCCGTTCTCATACTGAGATACCGACTGTTTCATATAGCTGTCGCGCTGGTGCATGTGGAAGTACTGGCGGTAATCATTTTCCGACATGCCGTAAGGATTGGCAAAAACGGTGCTGTCATCGTAAATGCCAACCGCCTGCAGTTCAGCGCCGCGGATCGCCCGCTGTCTAAATCCATCTGTTGAGCTCGTGCTTTCAGGCAGATCCAGAAGCTCGCCGGTATCGGTGCTGTAGAAGGCTCTGTCCATAGTGCCGGTGGCGTTGTTGTAAGCGTGGCACATTTCGTGAGCCATGATAAGCATCGTGTTTTGCTCGCCATAGGATGAACCGTCGCCGAAATCGATGAAGGCGGGATTAATTTTAACAGTACTGCTACTGCCGCTTCCCGGGGTATAGGTGCGGTTGCCGGCGCTGTCGGTGGTAATAGTCGCATTGCCAGAGCTGCTGTGCTGCGAGCAATAACCGTTGTTGTCTCCCAAAGCGGCAAAGGTTACGGTCTGGCCAGTTTCGGCAATGCCGTTGAGCAGCTGCTGTCCAGGCTCAATGGCGGCAAACGCTTCTAGGTTGTCATACATTAGATTCTGGAAGGCCAGTGTGTCTGCCGAATTTAGTTTCTCCGTGTAGGCATTGTCACTGCCGACGTTGTGGTAGCGAACACCATCAACCGAGAAGTTGTCCGGCACATAAATAGGATCCAGAGCGGCAGCGTCGTCGCCTTCTTCGGCATTCTGCAGGGTGTCGTGGCCGTGCGTGCTGTCGGTGTAGCGGATTATGTCGTTGTCGGCTCCGCCGTCAATGGTATCATTTCCGTCACCCGATGCGATGGTGTCGGTTCCGGCACCGCCGTACAGCTTGTCATCGCCGGCCAAACCGAACATTGTGTCGTTGCCATTGCCACCGTATACCGTGTCGTTGCCGTGCCCGGCGTTGACGAAGTCATCGCCTTCGCCAGCGTAGATGGAGTCATTGCCGTCGCCGGAGAAAATTACGTCTCCTCCATTTCCTCCATAAATCAGATCGTTGCCGTCTCCAGTTTCAATATAGTCTCTGCCGTCATCACCGTATATGATATTTCTATTGCCGGACAGTCCGTTTTCATCCCAGCCGTGTGCTACGATAACGTCATTGCCCGCGCCGCCGTGAATAGTGTTGGAGCCGTAGTTGTCGTAGATGGTGTCGGCGCCCGCTCCGCCATAAATGGTGTCGTTGCCTAATCCGCCAGTTATGTGAAGATTGACATTGACATTGTCATCGATGTGGATCTTGTCGTTGCCCGCTCCGCCATCGATAATCATGTTTGACAGTTCAGTTCTGGTGTATTCCCTTTCCTCACCATTTACGCTGACTATGAAAGTGCCATAGGAGCTGCCCGCGGTAATATTGATCTCATCGTCACCATCGGTACCGAAAGCGTAATTGATCTTTTCTTCTGGGACATTGGCCATGGTCTCGCGCAGGCGGCTAACATCCTCGCTGACCTCAAATTTTTGATCGTTAGAATCGCCTACTATCGTGTCTCTGCCGCTGTTTTCGCCATCAACAGTAGCGATAGTGTCTTTGCCGTCACCGCCGTCGATGGTGTCCTTGCCTTTTCCGCCAAAGATGGTGTCCTCTCCGAAACCGCCATAGATCTTATCTTTGCCATCGCGGCCGTATATGGTGTCGTTGCCACCTGAACCATAAAGCTTGTCATTGCCCTTGCCGCCATCGATAAGGTCATCGTCTGTTCCGCCGTCGACATAATCATTGCCATCGCCAGCGACGATGATGTCGTTGCCGCTCATTCCTTTTATGGTGTCATTACCCTTGCCGCCATAAATGGTGTCATTCCCGCCGCCGCCGTTGATGGTATCTTGAGCGTCGCCGCCGTAAATAGTGTCGTTGCCGCCATCGCCGTATACGGTATTGGTCAGAGTAGCTTCGCCGCTGAAGACGTCGCCAATAAACTCGCCAAAGGAGCGCTCTCCTTTGCCAGCGATTTTGATGGTGTCATTGCCGGCGCCGCCGTGAATCTCATTGTGGCCATAATCGTCGACGATATAATCATTGCCCGATCCGCCGTAAATGGTGTCATCGCCTTTGCCGCCCACGATGTTAAGGTTGGCGGTGACGCTTTCGTCAACGGTGATATTATCGTCTCCAGCTCCGCCGTCGATGATCAGCTTTTTGGCCTCATCGGGGGTGTAAGTGTGCTCGGTGCCGTTGACGCTGACGACGATATTGCCATCATCGTTGCTGGTAACGTTAATGGTATCGCCCCTGCCCGTTCCGGAAAGCACCTGAACATCGCTGGTCTCAATGCCGTACTTCTCGCTAATGGTGCGCTTCATGTCGTCCAGCGAGGTCTCCTTGCCGCAGACATCGCTTTCGAGATTGGAGGCCGAGCTGTAATTAGCGCCATCCTCGGTAGGCTGGGTGCCTTCTTCCTGCGCTGGAGCTGATGCCTGCGTCATCTCTTTGGCCTGGGCATTGCACTCTCTGTAGGTATAGTAGCTGTCGGCGGCACCGACTGCTTTCTGCAGAGCTTCTTTTTCGCTGGCGCTGAATTCATAGCTTTCGGCGCTGGCTGATGCGTACTGCTTTAAGGCTTCCATAGCGGCGCTATCGGGATTCTCGCCGTTAGCCCTAGCTTCGGCTATAGCTGCCGCCGCGCCCTCGCGCATATCGGCGGGCAGGGCTTCAATGCTGGTGCTCAGCTCGGCCAGAGTGAGGTTTTCCTGGGCCTCCATGTAGCCTTGGCCTTTTTCTAAAACCGCCAGAGCTGCCTCGTTGTTGGGATCCTCTTCGAGGATCTGCCGGGCCTGCTCCATGGTCCCCAGGGTGATCTCGCCGTCGATGTCGGCTTCTATGGCCATCTGCTCTTCAGCGGTCAGCTCCTCGTAGCTCTTGCCGTATTTCTTCTGGGCCACGCTTTCCTGAGCGCCGTCTACTGAAGCGGCTAAATCAAAGCCGGCTTCCTCGGCTGTAGCCTGGAAATCCTGGCTGGCGGCATCGGCATTGGCTGACTGCAGGCCCTCATTTTTGGCCTCGGCCTCGGCTATCTGAGTCTCGAGCTGGGCGATTTCGGCTTCCTTATCGGTCTGCTGCTGCTGAATCTGCTCGGCTTCTTCCTGCAGGGACTTCAGCTCGGAGTCCTCGTTAATGGCCTGCTGCAGCTCGGGGTCTCCGTCTATCTGCTGCTGAAGCTCTTCTATCTTTGCCTGGGCGGCCTGCATGGCAGCGTCCTGCTGCTCGATGTTAGACTGGGCCTCCTGCATCTGCTGGGCCAGCTGATCCTTGGTGCCCTGCAGCTGCTGCGCTTCGCTTTCCAGCTGCTGCTGTTTGGCTTCAAGGCTGCTGATTTTGCTCTCTAGCTCGCTCTTTTTGGCGTTGTAGGCTTCAAGCTCCGCCTGGTAGCTGGCCTGGGCTTCCTCATCGTCGCCGCTGGGGGCGGTGGGAGGAGTCAGCGAGTTAAGCTCGCTTTGCGCCGAGCTTAACTCCTGGGAATTTTGCTGCTTGTGCTGGGCGTTGCTGTTTATCGCCTGATCGTTGGTGCTGTTTTCCCGAGTGAGATGGCTTAGCTCCTGCTGGGCTTCTTTCTTGGCGGCACTGGCGTTATCGTATTCGGCCTTGGCTTCGTTGTATTTTTCGTTGGTCTGCTCGGAAGCCTGATCGCCCTGCTTATTCTGGATTAGCTCCTGCTTGCGGGCGTCTATCTTAGCTGTAGCGTCATCGGATTGGCATTTCAGATCGCCCAGCTCGCATTCTGCCTGCGCCTTTTGGCTGTACAGGTCGTTGAGCACTTCCGCGGCTTCCCCGATATCCGGGGACAAAGATAAGGCGGCATCGCTGATACTTACGCTATCGTTTGCCGCCAGTCTTATACATGCGTTGCTATAGCAGGCATCTGAAGAATTAGCGTAGATAGAAGATGTGTAATTTGAAGTGCCTAACCCTTGAACCTGCATATTAGTTTCCTCCGTATAATCAATTAATTATATAACGACTAATGCAGATGCGGTCAATATGTTGTCTCCAATTAATTGTTAAAATAATGTGGCAAGCTGATATTACGGCGCGTAACTGGTGCTGTGCGATGATAATCGTATTTGTGCTGAGCTAGCGTATGCAAACTGATGCAGCGCCAAGTATCATTAATTTAAGCAACAGCTGATAGAATCACATCCTAACTCCCCCTAAAGGATGGCAGGGGGAGATGTCGCGATAGCGACAGAGGGGGTGGCCACAGCTGAGGGGGAATCGCGGTGTTACGTATGTTGTGCGCTAGCTTGTGCGCTAATCGTCAACGTTGCGCAAACGCACATGAATGAGCATGAACAATGTCATCGTTCCTTAACTAAATGACATTGATGCAGCGCCCAGTGTCATTTAGTTAAGCCCCACAGCTTCTCCTTCTTGTATCAAATACAAAATTTTATATACAAATATTCTAAAGGCTAAGCCTTAACTTCTGGTTTTGAAATTAAGGCTTTTGTTTTTAAGTTTAAGATTGAATGATTTTTTAGGTAGCCTTAAAACTGCGTGAAGGATGGCCTTTTAGGCCGTAATTTGCAGGTAGAGTTATCGTCTTAAATTTTACAGGGATTTCTTTCACTTAACAGTATAAATAGGCTATTTTTAAATGAAAGTTATGAAAGAATAAAGTGGTTCCCTTGTCTAGACCACGATCCAAAAAAACATCGTGAAATATTTATTAATAGCAATCCATTACCTTTTGTAACACTGGACGAAATCCAGAGATGGAGATTGGGCCTGCAGAACGAGATGGAGGTGGATCTCA
>JAFSXO010000149.1 GCA_017444045.1 bacterium
CAGTATCGCGGGAAGCTGGAAAAGCTGTGCGAGCAGTATGGCGACCTGGAGTTCACCCCCGATGCCACCCCCTGGAATATTCCCTGCGATGTGGCTCTGCCGGCAGCTACTCAGAATGAGCTTTACACTGAAGATGCCGAAGCTCTGATTAAAAACGGGGTCATCGCGGTGGCCGAGGCCGCGGATATGCCCTGCACGTCCGATGCGACCCGAACCTTCCAGGAGGCCGGGGTGCTGGTCGCGCCTGGCAAGGCCGTGAATGCCGGCGGGGTTATCATGGCCGGCTTAGAGACAGCCCAGAACGCCTCGCACCAGATTTGGGACAGAGCAGAAGCCGAAAAGCGGCTGCGCCATGCCGTGGCGGCGATTCACGAGGCGTGTGTGGAGTACGGCCGTGAGGATGATGGCACCATCAATTATGTCAAGGGAGCCAACATCGCGGGCTTTGTGCGCGTAGCCGAAGCTATGGTGGATCAGGGAGTTGTGTAAGTAAATCGGGCAGGGGGGAACAAGTATGGCTGCTTCTAAGCAGGAGGACATTCGAAGCCATTTTGTGCCGACTTATCAGCGCTTTCACAACCTCTGTGCCCATCGCATCCATTTAGTTCTGCTGGTGGCCTCGGATTATGACGCGTATGCCATATCTGAAGACGGCCTTCTAGGAGCGCGGATTTTTATGGACAGCTCCGAGTTCTACCAGTTGACCGCACCCCGTTTCGCTTATGCTGAGACCCCAGAAGAGGCGTTTAGCGTGCTCGAGGAGCGCCGCGTGGATTTGGTGCTGAACACCCTCAATCCTAATTCCGCGGAGGGCCGACGCTTTCTGGAGCAGACCAAAGCGTTCTATCCCTACATACCAGTGGTGTGGCTGATCCCCGATGTGGCCGACTGGCGCCAGCAGGTGGGCCGCGATCTGCCCAGAGGTATAGATTGGGTATTCTGCTGGACTGGTGACCAGCGTCTGGTAACGTCTATTATCCGGCTGGTTGAAGATGCGTACAACGTTAAGGCGGATACTAAAAGTACCGGCATCCAGGTAATTCTGGCAGTTGAAGATTCAGTCCGCTCCAGCTCTTTATTCCTTAGCTATCTCTATGAAGAGCTGATGGTACAGTCGCGTTCTCTGGCGGCCGAAGGCGCTAATTTTGGCCACCGCGCCCTGCGCATGCTGTCTAAGCCTAAAATTTTGCTGGCCCGCAATTATCGCCAGGCCCGGGAGCTATTCGAGAGCTATTCCGATTATATAATGGCGCTCATAACCGATGCCCAGTTCGATATGCAGGGCGAAGAAGCCGATGACGGGGAAGAGGCGGGCTTCCGCTTGGCGCGCTTCTGTACCTCGCGGCGTCCGGGTCTGCCGGTGCTTATGCATTCTTCCGAGCCGGGCTTTCGGCATAAGGCCGAAGCCTGCGGATATCATTTTTCTCTGAAGAACTCCGAGCAGCTGCACGCTTCGATCAGCAGCTTTATGAGCGAAAGCCTGGGCTTCGGCGATTTCGTTTTTCGTCTGCCCGATCGCACAGAGGTGGCGCGGGCTAGGGATACCTTTGAATTTGTGCAGAAGCTGCACGAGGTAACCGCTGAATCTATTCTGTACCACGCTACTCACCAGCATTTTCATGTGTGGCTGAGAGCTCGCAGTCTGTTTAAGCTAGCCGATCAGGTGCGCGACCTTGAAGCCGAGGACTTCGCGGACCGCGAGCTGCTGCGGAATACGCTGATTGCCATGCTCAAGAGCTATACCCAGGAAGAGTCGGCTGGGCTGATTTACGACTATAATAGCATCTCGCAGCAGTATTCCAGCCAGTTTATTAAAATCGGCGGCGGTACTATGGGAGGAAAGGGCAGGGGCATCGGATTTCTGCACTCGCGCCTGCCGTACCTGAGCAGTCTGATCGATCAGGACCGCCTGGAGCTGGCTGTGCCGCGCACCATTGTCCTGGGTACAGAGGTTTATGACGTCTTTTTGCGCTGCAATCATTTAGATGTCTCTGCCTTGGTGGGCTTAAGCGACGATGCTATTTGGGAGCGCCTGCAGCACTGCCATCTGCCCCCGAATGAGGCCAAGGATCTGCGCCGGGCGCTGTCGGCTATGCATGGGCCGCTGATTGTGCGCTCTTCGAGTCTGCTGGAGGATTCTCAGCACCAGCCCTGCGCGGGGCTGTACTATACCTGCATAGTTCGCTTCAATTCCGGCAATGCTGAACGCGATCTGCGAGAATTGCGTTTGGCTATTTTTAAGGTCTATATGTCGACCTTTTCGCAGAAGGCGCGCGAGTATTTCGCCAATTCGCTTTTCTCGGTAGAGGAAGAAAAAATGGCCGTGGTTATCCAGGAGCTGGTGGGCACCGAGCATGGCCGTCTGTACTATCCGCTGTGCGCCGGAGTGGGCGTTTCGTACAACTATTATCCCTTTGGCCCCCAGCGCCATGAAGACGGAGTTGTGGCGATGTGCTTAGGCTTGGGCCACGGTGTAGTAGAAGGAGGGCGCTGTATGCGCTTTTCCCCGCATTGGCCGCGCATTCTTCCGCATCTGTACAACAGCGAGGCGTTTCTTGACTATTCGCAGGACCGTTTCTATGCCTTGGACATGCAGGAATCCGGGAATGATAAAGAGCTGTGCCAGCTTCCCTTAAGCCA
>JAFSXO010000150.1 GCA_017444045.1 bacterium
CCTCCATAGGCTCAGGCTTCGCATCCGCAAAAGTATCTGCCCGGGGCTCCGCAATAAATTCGGCGGTCTCAGAAGCTGCCGGAATAGCCTCGGCAGGCTCAGCAGCCGGCTCAGCATCCTTCTGCTCGGCACCGAGCAGATAATCGCTGGCCCAATGCCCTATATCAAGCTTGGTAAAGGGACTGAATTTGACCAGAAGATCGCCGAGGACCTTGTCTGAAGCCTTGTCCACACCATCGCGCACGACACCAGGCAAGGCATCCAGCCCTTCTACTATAGAAAGCTTATCGCCATGGCTGGCTACAACCGTGCGCACATCTGCAGACACAGCGTTGGGCGTAACTAAATATCCCCATTCTGGGGAGAAGAAACGGCTGCGGGTTATAAAGCGGAAGGCCACATCGGGAGTTATCTCGTTTTCGCTGACCGAGAACATCATCAGCGAGCCCTTAACATCGGCGAACACCTCGACGATATCGGAGCCGTGCTCGCAGCGAGCCAAAACGCAGTCGGGTTCAATGCCCGCATCGCAGAGCGAAGCTCCGACCACATAGGCCAGCCACATATTCTTATCGGACAAACGCTTGCCGCTTTCGGTGACGCTAAGCGACTGCACTATTCTCTCGTCGGAGATAGGACGCCCGCAGTGGAAGCACTTAAAGCCTCGCTTGGAGGCCTCGTCTAAAGCGGCCAAATTGGAAACGCAGCTAACCATTTGGTTGGTATCGACGCAGTATATTTCGAACTCTCTGGTTATCATACCGAGGTTTTCCAGCAGCTGGACATCATCGCCGACCTCGACCAGCTCGCGGTCTCCGGCAGCTTCCTGCAGGGATACAGAAGGCTTAGAGGCGACCAGCTTAATCATCCGGCGCAGACTGGGACGCTGCAGGGCAATGGCGGCTTTGCGCTCCCAATCGCTTATCATGAGAGGCTGGGCTTCTTCAAGCAGAGCTGTAAAGCCCGCAGATTTACAGAAATCGTTATGCCATTCCCCGCCGCCGACAGCTCTGGTCAGCGCATCGCGGAATTTGTGCCAGTCGATGCGAGCGCGCACACTGTTGCAGACCGCGCCGGCTATTAAAGCATCGAATTCCGGAGAAAAGAAGTAATAAAACAGATCGCGATGCGGAGTTACAAACAAATCGCCGGCCGCGAAATGGCGATGGCAGCCATCGGGCAGATATTTATACAGCTCCTGGGCAGCTCCGTATAGCACCGGCTTAAAAGCATCGCTAAACTCACCGAACATACTTCCATCAGCTTTGCTGTCAAAACGACCTGTCATTTTCTCACGGATAAACTGCATGACCGACACCTCACACCGGCGCCATACGCATGGCACCCGGCATTGCTTTCCTAAAATTTGCAAACTTTGTTTAATTCAACGCCGGACAGGCAGTTCCTAGCGACATGCTATAACGTAAAAAAATATAGTGAAAAAACAGGATAAAAGCGCCTTTGTACGCATTAATGAAAGGTTATAATATTTTTGTCTTTGCTCTTAAAAGCAGGCCGCGCAGGCGCTTTCAGTCAGCGGCAAAGACATGCCATATTTCTGACCTACGCGTTAGAAAGGAGTTTACGCAGAATGTCAAGGCTTTTCACACGGGATGCTTATAAGCGCTCGCGTGCCTTTATATCTGTTGCAATCCTTTTAGCATTAACTATGCTGGCGCCACTGATGGTCGTTTCCGCACCATTAACCAGTGTGTTTGTCAACGGCGTTAGAGTTGATGCCTATCCCGTCATTCACGACGGGGTTGCCTATCTGCCCATCCAAGTTATGGCACAGGCTATGGAAGCAGAGATTATCTGGGACGCAAAATTAGGCACAGTTAAGGTAAACGGCGTGCACTCACCGGCCACTGTTTACAACCAGAACGGCAAGGTTCTTCTGCCGATAGAAAGTTTTATCACAGGCCTGGGCGGCAATGTCGTCTACGACGGCCGCAACAACATGATCCGGGTCGAGACTCCTGATTACATGGCCAATGGTCCCAGCCTGGCCAACGGCACCACGGCTTCAGAGCTCGGCGGCTCTGCCCACAAGAATAACAGCAATTCCGGGAATCACGGCACCACGCCGTCAATTGCGCCCGCCGTCATCTCCACCGCCGGAACTACCGCGGCCCTGGCCACCCAAAGCGCAGCCAACGGCACAGCCATAGGCGCTCAGACGGTTACCTCTGCCGGTTCTGCCATCGGAACGCAGACAGCTACGGCTGCCAGGTATTCCCAGCCGACCAGTACGGGTTCTTCATACGGCACTTATGGCAGCCCAGCCTCTTCGTCCTACGGAACTCCCGCCGCCTCAGGGCAAGCTGCTTACGGTTCTCCGGCTTCCGCTGTCCAGCCGGCTTACGGTACACCCGCCTCCACAGCACAGTCATCTTATTCCATACCAGCAGGCGACAGTACGGCCATAAACACATCGGGCAGCAATTTCATGCCCCCGCAGTCTACATATACTGTAAAGCCATCGTTTAGGCCACCATATACCGCTGGAGCGCAGCAAACCGCTACCACAGCGTACAACACCCCGGGGACCATGCCCTCGAGCAATGCGGTTATAACGGGAACGGCTCCCAATGTCGGCATCAATCCCATACCATCGCTGTCTCAGGC
>JAFSXO010000151.1 GCA_017444045.1 bacterium
AAGGTATAAATAAGGGAATACAAAATATTAACCGTTAGCCAATAGCTAAGCGGCCGAGAGCGAGGCGATACTATACAATACTGGTGATATGGCTATTTAACGGTTACCAGCTCATACTCGCGGCTGCCCAATCCCAGCTTGGCCGCGTGCTCTAAGCCGATCTCCCAATTGGCATTGGGATGGGCCATCAGGAATACATCATGCTCGCTGCTCTCGCGATGCCCGTGCTCACCAATGCAGCTGTTTGGAATAATGGGCTGCTTGTTGGCGGCATCGGCGCAGGCCTGATCCAGAGCCACGGGATCGAAGCTGGCAAAGATGCCGACATCGGGGATAATCGGAATATCGTTGCCGGGGTCGCAGTCGCAGGAGGGGGAGACATCGATTAAAAAGCTGATGTGGAAATTGGGCTTGCCCTGCAGAACGGCCTTGGTGTATTCGGCTATCTTTTTGTTCATCACGCCGTTAGCCTCATCCCAGCGGCACTGGATGGCTCCGCGGGTACAGAAGGCGAAGCAGTGTCCGCAGCCCAGGCAGTTGTCCTCGTTGAGCACCGCCTTGTGATCTATAATGCTAATGCCGTTGTGGTTACAGTTTTTGGCACACATTCCGCAGCCAACGCACCATTTGGTAAAAATTATCGGAGTACTGGAACTGTGCATTTCCATTTTGCCTTTTTTAGAGCCGCTGCCCATACCGATGTTTTTCAGAACTCCTCCCAGACCGGCATTCATGTGACACTTGCAGTGGGTGAGCGAAATGACGATATCGGCTTCGGCCAGAGCCGCTCCGATTTTAGCCTCTTTAATGTACTCTCCGCCTTCCACGGGAATGCAGCGCTCGTCTGTTCCGCGCAGACCGTCGGCTATTATGGTGTGCACGCCGGTCGCCAGAGGGTTATAGCCATTCATATACGCGGCGTCTAAATGATTTAGGGCGTGGTTGCGATAGCCAACATACAGGGTGTTGCAGTCGGTGAGGAAGGGCATGCCGCCCAGCTTCTTTATATGGTCGCAGACTATGCGCGCGTACTGCTGGCGCAGAAAGGCCATGTTGCCCCATTCACCAAAGTGCAGCTTGATAGCGACAAATTTTTCTTTAAAGTCGATAGTATCAATGCCCGCTTTGGTGATAAGGCGGTCCAGCTTGCGCAATAGGGTGTCGCCCATTATGCAGTGCAGATCGGTAAAATATACTTTTGAGCTCATTATACTGTCTCCGTCTTAGTATGCAGCCCAGCAGAGTGGCATAGTGCGTAATTTCGCAGTTTGTTTTTTATTCCTTTGCCAGGAACGCTAACCAAAAGGAAACACAGAAAAACGCCGAAAAATCAGAGGCGATGACGAACAAATACCTTAAAATCTTTACTTGGATAGCCTGTATTCTCGTATTCTGTGCTGTGGCAGAATGGTATGTACGGCATCTAGGCTATGTATGTGAGCTGCCTACAGAAGAGCACGCCATTCATAATCCAGATTTTTCACCAGATATGGGGTGGGAACACAGCGGACCGACAAAAAGACTAAGCAGCGAATATCCCAAAAATAAACCTATCTATGAGACTATATTGGCTGACAAATCGCGCGCCAGTAGGCCGAGCAATCGCCCCGCCACCAAGACTAAGGTTTTAATGCTGGGATGCTCTTATACTTACGGCATCGGAGTTGAAGATAAAGACACGTATGTATGGCTGCTCAATGAGAGATTTCCCAACGTTACCTTCGATAATTATGCCTCAGATGGTTACGGAACGCTGCAATGCCTTTTGCGCGAAGAGAAAATCCTCAAGGAACACCATTACGATTACGTTATTTATGCGGCAATCTGGGATCATATGCGCCGCAACATTAGCTATGCTACCTGGCAAATTGACAGCGCCAAGACTAAAACTGCCCAGCGCGACACTTTAATTGGAATGCTTAAAAGCACAAGACCCGAAAATCCCATGTGGTATTATCCGTTAGCATCCGTAAACTCCGATGGAAGCTTAGGTATACGCCGTGCCGCTTACCATTGGCCCGGAGATGAGCATTCAGCGATCATAAATACTTTAAAACGCCTTTGCATGTTCCGATATTGCTACAAGGTAACCCACAATATGCAAGAATATGGTCCATATTCGCAGGAGGTTTATTGGCATATCCTCTATCGCATGAATCAGATCGCTCAGGAGCGAGGCAGTAAGTTTGCCGTTATTTGCTTAACTAACAGCGACAACGTACCTATGCTTCCTCCAACAGAGAAACAAATAGAGGCCTGGAACAAAAACCATTCACAAAAACTATCGCTGCCTTTGCCATTCCCCTACGTTTTTGTTACTGACGGACACGAAGGAGAGCCCGATCAGCCCAAGTTCCACGTAGCCGGTAATATGTTCTGGCACGGCACCCCGATTGTGCACCGCAATTGGGAAAAGCACATAAGCGCCTGGCTAACCAAGTGGTTTCAGGAGACAGATACCACAAATACCAATCCTTAGTATACCGGCATTGCCATTTGTTTTGAGCGCATCAAACAGCTCTAACCGGCTGCGCGGCAGGCATATCTGAGTGTAGCGAAGCGCTACCGGCGAGAAGGCAGGAACAGCGCGAATTGATTCATAAAAACACTGTTTTAATGACAGTAGCATTTACGGGAAGTCTGTTGCCGATAGCGAAGTATACCCTGTGCGTGTGTTTTGGCAATGGATATTGACTGCGGTTTTAGCGCTAGTGCTCAGCGACAACATTCTGTGGCTGCTGAACTTTCCGCTGGCCAACTATAGCGCAAATATAGATCCGCTCTGCCTTTGGACGCTAACTCCTGGCGAACAGAAGAGTCTTGAAGATCCGCAGATTACCGAGCATATTAATTCCGATGGACTGCGCCGGGCCTATCCTGACAGTACACCTAAGCGCCCTTATCGCGTTCTCTGTATGGGCTGCTCTTTTACCTACGGCGTGGGCGTGCGCGATGAGGATACTTACGTTTGGCGTCTAAATGAGCTGTGTCCGCAGATACTCTTCGACAATGGCGGCGTGGGAGGTTACGGTTCGTATCGTGCTTATATACGCCTGCAGCGTCTGCTGTGCCGGCACCAATACGATCTGGTAATTTACGCTATGATTGACGATCACTTTAGGCGCTGCTCTATTCCGCTCACGCGCTTTGATATAAGCGAAGACAAGCGCTTTATGAACAATGATAAGCGCAAGCTCAGCAATCTGTACGCTATGCCCTGCACAGATCTAGAACCAGATTTCCGTTTTGCCGATTACCCGCTGCGCCGCTTCCAATTCCCTGGCGATGGTATCAGCCCGCTCAGCAATTTCTTAAATCAGCTTTATACCACTCATACTGTGCGCTCTCAGCATGTGCCTTCAGAAAGCGATCAGACAATAATCTTTGCCAATCACATGGAGCGGATGGCGCAGCTGGCAGCAGCTTTCGGCAGCAAATTTTTGCTCATCTCTCTCGATGGCCACAGAATTAATGAAAAGCTGTATCCGTCCTGGATTACGGTGTATAATAATCGTTTCTATCGCGATATGTCGGTTGCAGATCTAGTCGGCCATCAGCCACAGAATCACCCCAATGCGGCTGTGCATAAGTATTGGGCTGAAAAATTGGCATCTTACTTGCAGCAGGAGCAAGTATTTCGTAAACTAGTGGAGTATCGTAAAGTCGGCGACTATCCTAAACACCGTATGCTTTACGATTTACTCCCAGCAGAGGGATCCTAACATGGAAGGCTACAAGAGCGAAACCCTGCAGAGCTGTGCCAAATGCGGCCATAAGTTTAAGGCGTCTTCTTTATTCTGCCCAAACTGCGGCGAAAAGAGAATAGCCCAAATCAAGCCCGCCGACAATACCTGCGAAAACTGCGGCGCGGAATACGGCGAGGACCAGAAGTTTTGCACCAAATGCGGCAAGCCTCTGCGCCCGCTTATATTCTGCGAGCACTGCGCCAAAAACGGGCTCCCAACAGCTATGCCCGAAGGGGCGCGCTACTGCGCAAAGTGCGGGGGGGCGGCAGAGGACAGGCGCATAGATTTTAGGGCGTATCAGGCAGAAGTCGCCCAGCGCCAGGATCTGGCCGACGACCAGTGCTTTATGGCGCGTGTCATCGGCGCTTACGGGCACGGCTACGGCAGCGGTACCTATCCTATGCTGGAATGGAACGGCCTGCTTATAACCATAAGCGCGGGCACAATATATATTTACAATATGCTGTCCGGCAAAAGCGGCGGCATAACCCTGCGCCCGTTCTGCTTCAGCGGCGGCGAGTATCCCAAGGTTACCTGTCCGGTGGGTATCGTGCGCTCAGGCGAGGGGCGTTTCCCGGCTCTTTTTAGGGTGGTCAACGGTATGCTTGCCGTTCCCGGCAATGACCGCATTTTTCTGTGGAATGTGGCCAGCAATATCATGCGCCGCGACCGCGAGGAGCGCCGCGGGGGAAGCAAGGGCTTTGAGCTGAAGCTTAACGGCGAGCTGATAGCCGATCTGAGCGGAAATGAGGAGCGTTTCCTGGCTGCCCTGGTGCGCGCTTCTGAAGGCGTGCAGCTTTGCGTTTACGAGTTCGCCGGCGATGCCGTTAATCTTTACGCCTCCTGGACGGTTCCCGATGTTCAGGAGGGCGCGTACAGCGTTTATGTCACCTCCCACTGCGTATATGTGCTGGTGCAGCCTGACTGCGATACCTCCGGCGATCTGCTCTGCTACAGCTTAGATACCTACCGGGCCGTAGAGCTGCCGCAGTGGCGGGGATGCTGCCGGCCTATTCTGAGCTTTGACAATGTGCCGGAGCTTATCCAATGCGAGCGCGCCAGCGGATACAGCGAGATTTATCAGCTGCGCGATGAACAGTCCGCGCCGGTGCTCCTGCTGGACAGCACGGTGCTGCCCCAGTGCTGCGGGCGCGATGGGCAGGCCTTCTGGATCGTAGGGCGCAGCCTGCTGTTCGCCGACGGCCAGAACAATTTCAGCGTCATCGACGGCCTGGACGAAAGCATGATGCGCATGAGCGTGCCGCCGGTGCGCAGCCTGTACGGCCTGTGCTTTATAGACGACAAGGGCCATCTGTGCACGGTGCGCCAGAGCCGCATAGCCCCCTGGAAGAAAAAGCTGGCCGTGTATATCGGCAGCCGCGAGCTGCATCTCAATCGCCTGTCGCCGTGGGTGGCCAACGGCGCCTGTATGTACGGCTTCTCCGACGAAGGGCTCATAGCCATCGACATGTCCTCTGTATACAGGATCCCCGCACAGGAGCAGAATGGAGCGGACAATGCGGTATAAAGGATTAACTATTCTGTCAGGGCTGCTCTGGCTGCTTCTGACCTGGCCCGCTCTGGGACAGGCAGAAGTGCCTTCCATTGAGCATGTGCTCATTCTGGACACCAGCGGCAGCATGAGCTGCGGACGCCCGCAGTGGGGGCAGTACGGCACCTATGAAGGCGGCTTTGCCGCTAACATAGTCGGCTTCTGGGAGACTCTGCTGGCTCCCGATGGCCAGTATCTGCGCGGAGACGATGCCGCCGAATTATATCCCTGCAGCTTTTACGGAAAACGCGAGGAAAAGCGCCGCGCCTGTTACCGCGAGGCTTCCCAGGGTCTGACCCTACAGAATCTGCCCGCCAAGCTTCAGGAGCGCGATGCCTCGGGCAAAGCCGCTGCACCCGGCCCCGACAGCGATGGGGCCATGGGCAATGAAGGCATGCTGGAGGGCTTAAAGCTGGCCATGCGCGAGGCTCAGCAGCGCCAGGCCGCCCCGGTGCATATTTACTGGTTCTTAACCGACAACGGCTTTGACGATTCCGCCGAAAAGCTGCCCGAGGAATTTTACCGTTTCCTTTCGCGCGATGGGGAGCCTTCTTTCGTGCAGGCCTGGTTTGCCCCGCTGCGCAAGCTGCCCGGAGGCAACGGCAACCTGGTGCTGTATGTGCTCATCCAGGCCGACAGTCCCGAGGCCTGGCAGGCTTCCTGGTCCGAGGAGCTGGCGGAAAAGGTGCTGCAGCCGCGCCTGGAGGCCATGTGGCCTGGCGAGGAATTCCGCCGCCGTCTCGTCGATCTGCGCGGCACATACAGCTCCGATGACGGTATCGCTCTGTACGCTGAGCCTAAGGATTTTCAGCGCTGCCTGACCCCGGTGCCTGCCGATGCCTTCGGCGGCTCCGATACCTGGTGCGCCATGCGCCGCCGGCCTTCCGTCACCGCCGGCACCGATGCCTATGAAACCGAGCTGCTGGACAAGAGGGCCGCGGAAAAAAGCGGCTACGAGTACGCCTCCAGCGTGCGCTGCAATGTGCGCCCACCCCGGGGCTGGAATATCTGCAATGTCAACGTTCCAGGAGGCCGCCAGGCTTATTCGGTCGTATCTCCGCTGAGCGAGGAAGAGCGGACTGCTATAGAAAGCGGCCTTTTCATAGAATTCGGCCAGGCCGCTACAGTGGCCAAGGGCAACAAGCGCGGCACCAAGCCGATCGTGTGGACCCTGGCCGCGTCCCCCGAGGCGCAGCGCGTAGTGGTAGGGCATAGCGAGGGTGTGGAACTAGACCTGCAGATAAAAATGCCGACCACCATCGATTTCAGCAAGCTGGCCGAGCAGCAGCAGTCGGGTATGGACAAAGAGCTGTTCGCGTATATTGCGCATTTAGACCTGCTGGAGCGCTTTATTATGGGGGCAGTGCACGGAGAAACCAGCGTTCAGCGCGAATGGATATGCGAAAAGCCAGTGCGCCTGGTGCTGACCACCGGAGCGGGAAACTGGCTGGATCAGATGCTGCGGGATATTCAGGAGCAGGCGGGTTCCGGTTCGGCTTTGGGAAAGGCGGCTGCCTGGGCCAGCGGCGAAAAGGTGCGCCCCTGGCTGCTGTGGATCCTGCTGGCGCTTCTGCTGCTCCTGCTGCTGATCCTGATTCTGCTTCTGTGGCTGATCAGAAACGTGCGGCAGCTCAAGAAGCAAAATCAGCGGTCTAAGGCCGGCGACGGCGAAGCTGACGAAGATACCAACAACACTACTAGCGAGGATAAGGATTATTACGATGCCTAAAACGGTGCGCTGGGCTGTGCTGGCCCTAATACTATGCCTCAGTATAACCTGGTCTGCCCAGGCAGATGACGGAGAATACTACCGTCTGCATCCCTGCAAGTTTCAGATAAAGGACAAGCTGGGACGCAGCGTGGAATGCCCTCCGGGCACTACTTTAGCCTTTCAGCTGCAGCCTGGCGACGGCGGAGTTTTTCTGAACGGAAAAACCGAAATCGAGGTTGGCGACAGCACTGCCGACACCAACAGCTGGCGCGAGGCGACGATGAGCTCCAACGGCGTTTTTGAGGCCGACCTTTTCGCGCCCGTCTCCGATACCGCCGGTTCGGCAGTTCACTACATAATGCGCTTCAAGGGCGGCGGCGATCTCAACACCGCTTCTCTCAATATGGGAAACCTGACCCTTACGCACCGCGGCACGGCCCACGATATCGAGCCTCTGGCGCTGAACAAAAAAATCCGCCAGAAATGGGAGGTGCCTTTGATTGTGGTCAGCGCGGTGATCGCCCTGTTTTGGGGCTGGCTGCGCTCGGCCAAGGCTAGGGCGCGGGTCTGGCTGGAGCTGACCTCCAAGGGTGACGCCAACTGCGACAACGCCGCCAATAGCCTCAAGCGCCGCATTATGTCAGTAGTTGTCGTTGCGGTGATGATAGGCGTGATAGTAGCTCTGTTTTGGCCAGGGGTTACAGGCTTTTTCCCTTATTGCGGAGTAGTTCTGGGCTCTTTATCGCCGCTGCTTGTGGTTTTTGTCATCAGCCTATTGTTCTAAACGGCCTATTATTCTAACTTATATATTAATTATCCAGACAGGAGCAGTGCATAGATGGTCAGCTCTATAAATGGCGATCCGTCGAAAACCGGAACGCAGATAAAGAATATTACCCCGACGGTCATTGTGGGCTTAGGCGGCACCGGCTGGGAGGTTATAAAGCGCGTGCAGGAGCGGCTGAACTATTACATGGGCGGCCTGCACCATTACGCCTGTCTGAATTTTCTGCATGTCGATACCGACAAGCCGCGCCAGGGCGGCTGGAAGGATACGGCGCAGACCAAGCACATCCACGCCCACCGGGGAGCAGAGGGGCTGTTTGACGGGGTGGATTCCTACGGAGTGCGCACCTGGTTCCAGGCCCGCGGCGATGAGACCATCAAGGTATTCGATACCGGCGCCGGCCAGGTGCGCCCCTACGGGCGTCTGGCCTTTTTCTCCAACTACACCAACAACGGCATCCAGGACGCCATAAAGACCGCCTTTAACAACATTAAGGACAAATCGGCGCGGGAAAAGCTCAAGGCCTCTCCCAAGTTCCAGCTCGTCGAGGAGCAGACCACCATTTCCATCGACGATGAGGGCAACAACAACGTTATCATCGTGGCCTCGATCGCCGGCGGCACCGGCAGCGGCATGTTCTTCGATATGGTCACGGCTCTGCGCCAGCAGATGAACGGGCGCGGCATGATATACGCCTACCTGCTGTTCCCCGACCATTACCGCGATGTAAGCAACCTGGAATCGATGCGCGCTAACGGGTACGCTTTCCTTAAGGAACTGGAGTATTTCCAGCTGAATAACAGCAACCACCGCCTGGAGGTAAACTGGCCCGGCGACAACACCGTGGGTGTGGCTATTCAGGCCATCCTCTGCGAGCGCGTGTACCTGTTCTCGCATACCGATGAGCTGGGGCGGGTCACCCAGGTCGAGGACATGTTCGATTCCATCGCCGAGACGATCTTCAAGGACTTTACCTTCGGCGGCTTCGCCGACGAGAAGCGCTCGGCTGAGAACAACGAGAATACCGATCTTCATACCTTATATGTACAGAATCCCGTCAAGGATGGCTTTGGCAATAGGATCCAGCGCCAGAGCTCGCGCAGCTTCCAGTCGCAGGGCTACAGCTCGCTGGGCATGCCCCATGATGAGCTGATCGAGGCCTGCGCCTATCGCCTGGCCGCCGAGGTCGTCAGCAGCTGGCAGCCTCAGAATGCCGATGGCCGCGCCGACAGCAGCACCGTCGATGAAGCGCTGAAGAAGAACGGCCTGCGCCTGGCCTTGGCCGGGGTAAGCGGGGGCGGCTCCAAGCGGGGCAAGGAAGACCTGAACACGACCGAGGTGCGCACCTGGTGCCGGCAGCTGAAAAACCGCAAGTTTTCCGGGCGCGATGAGGACGGCGATATCAACGCCCTGGTTCTGTCCCTGCTGCGCAAGCGCGACGATGCCAGCACCACGGAGATGAGCTGGCTCGATGTGGAGATGGTCAACCGCTGCGCCGAGGTAACCGCGGAATCCAGCCAGGAGGCCGCGGCCAAGCTGAAAAGCGCCGTGGACGACTGCGACAAAAACCTGCAGAAGCGCTGCGATGCCTATCTCGGCGGTCTGAGTTCTTCTATTGAGAAGAAGCTTCAGGAGCGTCTCGAGGCCTGGTGCCAGGAGCAGATCGCCAACAGGATGAGCTTCTTGGATCTCATCAAGGTGCTGAGCGGCATGGAGACTAAGCTGACCGAGATGGCGCAGCGCCTCGATGTCTCCCTGACCACGGGCCTGGACAAATGCCGCAAGGCTCAGTGGGATACCTATGTAGCCTTCATCAACAAGCTGGGCAAATATCCCGAGGACAACAAGGTGCGCGGCCTGAAGCGTCTGGAGCGCATGTGCGGCGTACTGGATACGCAGACCGAGCGCCGGGCGCTGATCGAGCAGGTGGTTAAGGCCAGCTTCGGGCAGGGCGATACCCTGGGCTTCTTGGAGTACTCGCTGTACAAGTGCGTCATCGCCGTCTGCCACACCCTGCTGGGACGTCTGGCGGCCTTCCTGCACAATCTGGCGGCCGGCTTCCATCTTAACAGCGAGGGACTGAGCAATGCCTACTCCTATCTGAATGAGCGCTCCAAGCAGGCGCGCAACGTGCACAGCAGCCAGCACATCAAGACCATGTTCAGCGGTTCCGAAAAGGAGTTCGACGATATTTACACCAAGGCGCTGGACAGCTATCACGCCGAGCACAGCGATCTTTACCAGGACGATTCTATCGACGATGCCGAGGAATCGCGCAAAAAGTTTATAGCTACCGTCTATAAGGAGATCAGCAGCCGCTTCGTATTGAAGTTCGGCAACCTGGAGACCATCAATGCCGCCCTGCTGCGCGGCTTTGAGGACGGCCAGCCCGTCAGCGCCGCCAATGACGACTGGGTAGACGCCCTGTTTGGCATTACTCAGGGGTATTTCCGTTACAGTCTGCCCAGAGTCTGCTGCTTCTGGGAGAGGTTTGCCGAGGAATATGGCACTCCGGCCAGGCAGCGCGAAGCGCTGGAGGAGCTGTACCAGAACTCGGCCTACTGGCTGGACTGCGACCACGCCTTTACGCGCACGACGCTCAACAGCGGCGGCTCCGAGCAGGGCACGTTTATTCTGGTCGGCCTGCCCTCGCTGCCCATACTCAGCGATGAGGCGCTGTACAACAAGCTGAAGGACCTCAGCGCTAAGGTCGAAGCCCAGCTTTGCTCTCTGGCCAGCGGGCTGAAGGTCAGCGTTAAGGTGCTGCCCACCTGCGACGAGCTGATTATTTATCGGCGCAGCATCGCCCTGCCGCTGTGCTACAGCAATGAGCTGCCTCCGATGCAGGAAGCCTACAATGAGGTGCGCGCCACGGGCAAGCCCCTGCATATCACCTGGCGCAACCGCATCTTTGCCGATATAAGCCTGCTTACCGAGGCCTCGGCCTCTGCCAGCACGCGGGCGGTGCGCACTGCCGCTCTGGGTTTGGCCTTCGGTATAATCAAGCTGACTCCGCGCCCCACGCGCCCGGGCGACGAGACCGTTATTTACGATTACACCTACGTTAAGTCGGGGATCGGCGAGGATGTAAACTTCCTGGGCCAGAGCTGCCAGGGAGACGGTGTCCGCGAGATCGCCGAGCATCTGACCGTGCACAACAAAACCGACATCGTGGCCGATATAGAGCGCAAATGCGACAAGCGCCTGGCGGCTCTGCAGGCCGCCGACGACGATGGCTATACCATGAAGAACTGGGCCATCTACTGCCAGATGCTCTGGCAGGATGTGCCGCGCGACATCGACAAAGCCGGCAAAGAAGGCCCCGCGGCGGGGCACGAGCTGGAATACGCGGTGTATAAATCGCTGCTCGGCAACGCTGTGGACTGCCTGCGCTCGGCCTCGTGGTGGAAGGACGAGGATGCCGAATCCTCCGAGGAGCTGGCCCGCATAGCCCGGGAGCAGGGCAACCGCATGTTCAAGGCCCGGCCTCAGGACGGCTTCCGGCTCTGGCAGCTTCCTGAAGCCAAGCAGAGCCAGCAGTAAGCGCTCAGGAGTGCTGTATGAACTGTCAGAATCCCGACTGTTTTGGGCTTGATTTAAAAAATAACGAGCTGTTCTGCCCCTGGTGCGGCCAGCGCTGCGATGTCCGTCTGCGCGCCGAGGAGAATATTGGCGACACCTCGGAGGTTTGGGTTCCCATACAGCGTTTTTTCTGGGAGGAGCGCCCGGCTCTGCGCCTGGTTTTGGCCGCCGATGAAGGCGCTAAGCTGCCCCCCTCGCTTCCGGCCGTGCGCTGTCAGAGCAAATGGCTGGCCGTGGGGGAATGGAAAGCCTGCGGAGAGACCTTTTGCGCCGCGCTGCGCTATCTTCCCGAGGCGCTTCCCGCGGGGATAGAGAAGCGCTCCTTTAGCGCGGAGCTGGAGCTGCCTCTGCCCGAGCTGGGCACGGTGCGCACGCATCTTGACGTGTATCCGCGCCCGTCGTACGGCCTGGAAGCCTCTGCCGACAGCAGCGGGACAGTTACTCTGCTCAAGGATGACCAGGGCATGGCGCATCTAAGCTTTGAGCTTGTCAGCTTTGGGCCGACATCTGATATGCGCCTGCAGGCCCATGTGCCGCGCGCGTTCTTAGCCGAAGATAGCGCAGCTCCCGGTGGGTCGCCGGCAGGATTGAGCCGTTCCGCTGTAACCCTTAGCAAGCAGCGCGGCCAGGCCGGTGATGACCTGCCGAATTTCTGGGGAACAGCGGTGCCGCCGGTAGCCAAATCGGAGTCTGCCCGTGCTGAGGACAGCCTGTGGAACCGCCAGAGCATCGAGGTGCAGTGGCTGGATGGCGAGAATAGCCCACGGCGCCGCGGACGCATAGACTATAAGGTGCGGGGTGGCGACAGCGCTCCCTACAATATCAGCTTTTCTGTCCGCTACAGAGGGCGCATAGGCCGCGACGGCTGGCGCCGGCAAAGGTTCACCCAGGAGTTTTCCCTGCCGGTGCGCGTAATTGGGCGTCCGGTGCTGAAATTTTTGGGATCGGTAGGGCGCACGTCCTGGAGCGTGCTGACCAACCGCCGCGAGGATTTCAGCCTTCCCGTCGAGGTTACCAACGGAGGCCGCGATTCCACGCTGGAGATCACCGGCGTGCAGCTGCGCGAGGTTCCTCCAGAGCTGCAGGTAACGCTCAGCGGCGCTCTGGTCGATGGCGGAGTTATCGTCAACCGAGAGGGCCAGGCCAAGCCGCTGCAGGTTAGGCTGCATCTGCAGGAGACGCCCCCGGTGGGCAATTATACCTTCTATCTGGTCATATCCTACACCGATCCCGGAGCGCCTCAGGGGCAGGAGCGCGCGGAATTTGCGCGCCTGATCGGTATGCGCGTAGGCCAGCCGCTGACCCTTCCTGGCAGCGTTCTGGCCGTAGATTTCGGCACCTCATCCTCGTGTGCGGCGGTGATGGGGCTGGGCGAGGCTCAGGAGATGATCGCCGTCGACGATGCCGGCAGCGATCGCTGCAGCCTGGCTTCGCTGGCCCTGTACGCCAAGGATAAGACCACGCTGGGAGAGGCGGCGCGGCTGCTGTCCTACCGCTATCCTCTGGCGCTTCTGGAGGCGCCCAAGCGGGAGATCGGCAAGCGCGAGTATTTCGAGGTGCTGCCGGCCGAGCAGAGCTGGACCAAAATCAGCACTGCCGAGGTGGTGCGCGAGTTTTACCGCTGCCTTATCCGCCGCGCCCAGGACAGCGCGGTCGCGGTTATGCGGGCCTCGAAAAACGACTGGAACCGCTGCAATTTTGAGAATCTGGCCATTTCGCACCCCAGCCGTTTCAACTATGCCCAGAAGCAGATGATGGCCCAGGCGGCGCGGGCGGCCTTTGCCGAGGTCTTTGGCCGGACCGAGGTGCGCCAGGAGCTGGTGCAGGAGCCGCTGGCCGCGGCCTTGGCCTATGTTTCAGACAGCGAGGTGCAGACCGCCTGGCACAGCAGAAGGGGCAGCGACGATATTGCCTATTCGCTGCTGGTCTACGACTGCGGAGGCGGCACTACAGATCTCTGCTGCCTTGAGGTACATTCCCGGCGCGCCAGCAGCCTCGGAGACAGCTGCACGGACTTTGCCCAGCTTTCCCAGGCACAGCGCCAGCGCCTGCTTCCTCTGGCTCTGCGCCGTCTGCTTCCCCAGGCCGCCGAAGCGGAGCTGGCCTCCTGGCAGAAGGCTATATCTGACTGCCCAGACTGGATTTGGGCCTGGTCCGAACATCCGGAGCTTATGAAGCTGGGGTTCGATGCCGAGACGCTGGCCGCCGCTATCGCCGGCTGCGCCAATGAGCTGCAGGAGCGGGACAGCTTCACCGTAGATGTGCGCATAAAGGGCGCGTCTGGCGATCCGACCTTCGGTGGCTCCAACGTTACCGAGGAGATAGCCTCCTTAGTGCGCTCCTGCTTCAGCGATCTGATCGCCGATGACAGCAGCGACAACGATAAAAAGGTTAAGGCCAGACGCAATACCATTCTGCTCAGCGGCTTTGCTGAGCAGCTGAAATGCCACGTATCCGCCAGCGATACGTCTTTTATAGACGCCATGGTAGACGGCGAGCTGAGCGGAACCCTGGTTACCATGAATGGCCCGGTGCCGAGCGCGGAGCTGAAAAAGCAGCTAAGCTCGGTCAACAGGGGACTTTACAAGCGCCTTCGCTATGCTGTTGGCGGCTCGCAGACGCGCATAGCCAACCTGGCCGACGAATGCATGATTCTGTCCAAGAGGTGCTTTGGCACCAAGTCGCCGGATATTATTCTGCTCACCGGCCGCGGCTCGCAGTGGCCTGGCATCCGCGAAAGCCTGGAGTTCAAGTTTAAGGGCGTTCCGGTCGTGCTCTGGGGAGACAGCAACGCGGTCAAGCACTGCGTAGCCAAGGGCGCCGGGGTGCTGGCTCTGGTCAAGTCCGGAGCCAAGCTGGCGGGCGGCCCGGGAGTGCACATAACCAATATTTACGAGGATGTATACACAACCTCGAGTCTGTGCCTGCAGAGCGGGCCCGAGATGACCGAAATAATCGGGGCGGGCTGCAGCTTTGGCGCAGACGCGATAATCAGGGGAAATTATGCCTGGCAGCTTTCTCCTGGCGAAACCAAGATCGAAGTTACCGTATACCAGAGCGATGTGCCCGGAGCCTGCCATGTCAGCAGCAATTCCGCGCACAGCAGCGGGGTCTCTAAGCTGCATACCTTCACCATAGCCTTAGCCGAGGCGGTCAGCGCTGGCGAGACAGGGCAGATATGTCTGGAGCTCAGCCCCGGAAAGCAGCCTGGCTATGCTGATCTGCGGGCAGCTTTGGAATGGTCTAAGGGTAAGACTTACGGAGCTTTGGCCAACGGATCCGATCGCCTGGCGGTCATGATTATGAATAAATAGCGCGTTCGCGGATCAGCGTTTTTATGGCGGGATTTGGATTAAGTTTTTGATTAATAAGGCAAGTATTACAGTATTGGGCGGATAGGCTGGTATTATGGACAGTTTGGAAAGCATAAGCGAGGGTTTAGCCTCATTGATAGCCGGGAGAGCGGACATCAGCGCGGAAAGCGATGCGGCCGACTGGGAGGAGATATCCTCGGCCCGTCTGGAGCTGCTGGTGCGGCTGACTCAGGTAATCACGGACAATCTGCGGGAGCGCCAGGCTCTGAGTCCGCCTTTAGAGGAGGCCGGGCATACAGTGTCCAGAGAGGCTCAGCGTCTGCTGGAGATGAGCGGGCGCGTGGATCGCTGCCTGCAGGCACTGCGGCAGATGGTTATGGAGAGGCTGGGGGCTTTGCCCCGCTTAGAAGCGCTGCAGCGGGCGCTGCCCGAGCTTATGGACGGTGCCCTGCAGGTCTGCCAGGTGCAGAGCATGGCCGATCTGGAGTCCTGGCTGCGCCGCGACCGCACAGTAGGCGAGGTCTGCCGCGCGGTGGGCTGCGAGCTGATAGACCCTCAGGAGGGCGATGAGTTCAGCGCGGAGACCATGTATGCCGCGCAGAGCGAGCTCACCGCCGATGAGACGCTGGCCGGCCGCGTATCTGCCTGCGTTATGCCGGGAGTGCAGGTTAAGTATTCGCAGAGCCGGCAGCCTGAGATACGGCGCCAGGCTTTGGTGTCTGTCTTTACCGAGGCCGCTGACTGAGCGGCATTGTCAGTGATTATCTTCAGAGGTTTGCATTGATGGGCAATTGCCGCGATCGTTCGCTCTGGTGGCGCAATCCGTATCTGCTTCTGCTGGCTTTGGGGCTGGCGGCGCCGCTGTTTTTTGAGATAGCGCCCTGGTTTACTCCCGACGTGATGCTCCTTCACGGCTCCATCCCCATGCTGGCGATGATGGATGTGAATTTAGCGGTCGCGGCCATGGGCTCGGCGGTGCTTTATTTCTGTCTTTTGCCGCACAGCCGGGCCGAGCTGTTATTCGTTGTGGCGGGTGGCGTTTGTGCCGATGCCTGGCTTATCTCTGAGCGTCTGAATTATATAGGCGCTTATGGGCAGCTTCTTCATATCGGGCTGGGCTTCTATCCCTTTGTGCTGGCGGCGCTGCTGTGGCGTCTGGCCGCGTCCTGGCGGGGCAGCGGGGAGGATACCCTGCGCCTGGCGGAGGTTTTGGGGCTATGCCTGGCTATGCCGGTGCTGTATGCCTGCGGAGGC
>JAFSXO010000152.1 GCA_017444045.1 bacterium
CTAACAGCCCCCGATTTAGGCCAGGCCGCCCGTCTAATCCTCAGCCAGCCTTCCCAGTTCTCGGCTGCCTCATCAGCTTCATTAGCTTAACATTCTGCCGATGTATTTGCGGAGCACTAGCTTCCGCGCCAGCACAGCCTTGTTAATCTGCCTGCTTTGCTTGCTAAGCTAAGAGAAAAAGGAAGTACCAGATTAACACAGAATTTTACCTAGCTTTGAAATAGGGTGTTATTACATTTGTCAGGCCCAAACTTCTGTTTTCCAGCTAACCTATAAAACAAGCAAACTACCAGTGGCCTATTTATATGCACTATTTATAAAGCACCTATAATCAACACATAAACAGAAGTACGCTTCCGCAGTTTTTATTATATCTGTGTCGGGCAGTCAGGTCTGCCAGACCGGCTCCGGCAGAGACAGAGACAGGACTTATCAATCATGTGGCAACTTATTCTTATAGAACCAGGCAAATTAGTGCTTAACAAAGAAGCCAAGATGCCTAAAGCAAACCCCGGCGAACTGATTGTGCGCATCGAGGCCGCGTTAACCTGCGGCACTGACCTAAAAACATATCGGCGCGGCCATCCCAACTGGCCCACCCCCACCCCTTTTGGGCACGAGTTTTCAGGCGTAGTCCACGAAGTCGGCGAAGGGGTAACCCAGTTTAAAGTGGGCCAGCCGGTTATG
The DNA here is from genome assembly GCA_017444045.1 of bacterium. Classification (GTDB taxonomy): domain Bacteria; phylum Vulcanimicrobiota; class Xenobia; order Xenobiales; family Xenobiaceae; genus JAFSXO01. The sequence goes on from JAFSXO010000152.1 coordinate 688, forward strand.
ATAGCCCCTACCGCACCCTGCGGCAAATGCCGGCACTGCCAGCGCGGTTACGGCAATCTTTGCGACTATACCATGGAGACCATGATGCTCGGAGCCTACGCTGAGTATATACGCGTACCCGAGCACATCGTACCGGTTAACGTATTTCCCAAGCCCGATAATCTGAGCTACCTGGAAAGCGCCGCTTTAGAGCCGCTGTCCTGTGTCGTCTACGGCGATGAGCAGCTTACGATTAGCGAAAAAGATACCGTTGTCATTATCGGGGCCGGACCCATTGGCCTGCTGTACCTAATGGTTACCCAACTGCACCATCCCAAATCGATCATTATGGTCGGACGCCGCAAGATGAGGCTGGACACAGCCCGCTCGCTGGGAGCCGACGTAGTCATAGACTGCGCCTGCACCGACTATTTCGATGAAGTCATGCGCCTAACCCAGGGACGCGGTGCCGACGTGGTAATCGAGTGCACAGGCTCTCCCGAGGTCTGGGAAAAATCCATAGACCTCGCCTGCCGCGGCGGACAGGTCATGCTGTTTGGAGGCTGCCGCTCCGGCAGCGAGGTGCACCTGCCGATGGACCGCGTTTTAAGGGACGGCCTCACCATCAAGGGCGCCTTCCACTATACGCCTTCTGCAGCTAAGCACGCCCGTGACCTTCTGGTCGAAGGCCGCATCAACGTTAAGCCGCTGATAACTGACACGTACAGCTTAGAAGAATACAAGACCATCTTTAACCGCTTAGACTCGGGAGACGTCATTAAACTAGGTGTGGACCCCCGCTTTAAAAATTAAAAGCAAGTGGCTCAGTTGGTCGTTCCGTCTGGCGGTAACCGCAATATGCCTAGCGCTGCTGGTGCATGTTGTCGATTTTGAGTACATTCAGGCCATGCTTCTAGCATGCCGGCCTCAGTATTTAGCCGCCGCGGCCTGCTTTTATTTTCTGGGGGCCATAGGAGGCGGCGCAGCCTGGCTTTACCTGCTGCGCCGTCTCGGCGAGCGCGGCCTCAGCCTGAGCGATACGCTTAGGCTGACCCTGATAGGCTTTGTGCTCAACAATCTCATCCCTGGCGGCATCGCCGGAGACGTTTACCGGGCCTTCGGAGCGGTAAACCACAAAATAAGCTCGGCGCGCGCGGCTTCTACGGTATTCCTAGAGCGCTGGTCCTCGCTCCTGGCTTTAATAGTATCTACGCTGATCGCCGACATCTGCGTACTTCCCCTGCTGCGCTCCTCCAGCTTAAGCCAAATGTGGCTGCCAAGCTGGCTTCCCGAGTCATGGCTGCGCCTAGACATCTTTATGTTTATCGTTATAGCCGCGGCAACCGCCAGCCTGAGCTGCTTAACCTACGCCATGCTGCGCTATATACGCCAGCGCCATAACGCTTCGGCAGAAACAGCCAGCAAACCTAACAGGCTGCAGGAAGAGGCTACGCGTCTGGGAGCAAAATGGCAGGAATTTCTCGAAGAGCTGGCCCTGTTCGACCGTGCGGAGCACCGCTTCGATCTGTTTATAGCGGCCTTCATAAACATGTCCTCGCCGATTTTAGAGGGGCTGGCCTTCGCCTGCGTAGCCCAGGCTTTGAATCTCAGCATATCGCCGTTTATTTTTCTGGCGTTTACCCCGCTCTTCAGAATCGTAAGCCATCTGCCCATTTCCGTTAACGCTATCGGGCCGCAGGAATTTATCTCAATAGCGCTATGGGAGCCGCTGGGAGCGAGCTCCAGCGACGCCGTCACTATTTCCCTGATCATTCACGCGCTGAAAATCATGCTGAGCTTCATGTGCCTGCCGCTCTTCCTCGCCGCCCCTAAAACGCCCAGCGTCCCAAATCAGGAATAAAAGTTCATTCAGAACCCAAAACGCTGCTTCAAACGTTCCTGCCAGCCAGGAGCCGGCAGACCAAAAGCCTCTCCGGTATAAACCCTGCTCATAATTTTAATAGCATACTGATGGCAGCCCGGACACTTATCGACCTCGGCGCGAGCCTGGCGCGCCTTGGGGCCAAACCAGATGCTGTCAAAATCTTCTTCTACCAAGTTACCAATGGAGCCATGCAGAATGCCGCAGGTAACGACCTGGCCATTGGGCATCAGATACAAAATATTGCGGTTGGCGCGGCAGCAGAAGCGCTTATCGCCGCCAGACATCGCCTGATCGTAAAGCTTAAAAACTGTGCGCTTGAGCATGGCCGCTTCCAAAGCGCTGACCCCATGAACCTGATCGTAAAGCTCTTCAACGCGGCGCCGATAATCTGGGAAATCGCTGACCAGAGCCTTGGAATCCTCGGGATTGCCTGGCTCTAAAAACGGGGTCACCCAGAAGCCGGGGATAAAGTTCAGGCCCTCGCGGTGACAGATGTCAAGAATCCAGGGCAGATCCTCAATCGTTTCGGGCGTCATGTTGTAATTGATGCCCAAATTAAACTTTTTCTGGCGCTTCAGCGGCAGAAGAGCCTCCAAGGTGGCCAGTGTTTTATCGAAGCAACCCTGGCGACCGCGCAGCTTATCGTGAGTGGCGCCCTTCCCCTCGATAGAAAGGCGCAGATGCAGACTCGGATTGCCGCATCTGTCAGCCAGTTCCAAAACGCGGTCCTTGAAGGTGCCGTTGGTGATCAGCATTATGTAATAAGGATTGGCAACCCGCTGCAGCTCGCTGACCAGCTCGGGCATATCGTCGCGCATAAAGGGCTCGCCGCCGCCTATTTTTACGACATCCAGAAAGGGTAGCTTGCGGATCATGGAAAGATAGTCGGCCGTGTTTACATGAGGATAAAGATCCTCCTTCCAAACGTTGCACATGACACAGCGCAGGTTGCATTTCCAGGTCATCATCAGATAGCCCATGCGCGGGCGCGTCACTGTGCCCAGCTGATTGGACAGAACAGAGCGCAGCGCACCATACGCCATTTTAATTTGAGCCGCAAATCTTCGTAGCATACACAACTATCTTTCCTAACGCATCATTATTTGCGCAGCCTTATATGTATCTCAATGAGGATCCATTGGCCATTGCTTAACTGAACGACACCGCTATTTTAGGGTTCTAAGATCGATAAGCTGGCGTAAGGGGCGCCCATCACGTGACAGCTCATTATGGTTAAACAGCGGCACGGTATTCGGCCAGGATTTGGCTGCCACGCTGGGGACATTGGCCACCTCGGCCAGAATGCGGCGTTCCTCCATATCGTCAAGCAAGGGAGCCTCTGCGCCATAGCGCTCCCATTCATTGGCGTTTATCGCCCGCATCTCAGCGATGCGCTCTTCTACATTAATCCCCTTGGACTCTAAGCGCTGAATCACCATTTCCCGGACCAGATTGTAGCGGTCGCGCAGAAAGGCGGTTACCATATTGCGATCGGGCTGCGGATGTATCTCAAAAAA
>JAFSXO010000153.1 GCA_017444045.1 bacterium
TCGGCTGCACCGGCGGGCGCCACCGCTCCGCTGCTATAGCCGCCGAGAGCTGCCGGCGTCTCTGTGAAGCGGGCTTCCACGCGACCCTAGAACACCGCGACATCACCAAAGACGACCGCGAAGACAACAACGCCCGTGGCTAAGAAAAAGAAAAAGCTTTCCACCGCCAAACCCAGCTTCTGGCGTCCGGGCTTAGGCATAAAACGCTGTTTTCTGTTCATTGGTATAGGCATTGCGCTTATATGCTGTGCTCTGATTCTACTTACAGACACCCATATCGCGCTAATGATAGAATTCAGCCTGGCAAAAGCCTGCGCTGCCTGGTTTAATTGGCAAGCTTCCTATATGGCCGTAGATGTATTTCTGCTGGTCTTAGGCATTGTTTGCCTAAGCTGGGGATTATGGCGCAGCGCCACCTATTTATACAGCGCTTCGCAGGCTCATCCCAGCTCCAGCATGCTTGGAGCCCTGGGCATGGGCTCTCAGCGCAATGTCGGCTTAAAAATAGTGGCCTTGGGAGGCGGCACAGGGCTATCCACACTGCTGCGCGGACTAAAAAAATATTCTTCCAACATTACGGCTATTGTTTCGGTATCCGACAACGGCGGCAGCTCCGGCCGGCTGTCTAAGGAGCTGGATATGCTCCCGCCCGGCGATATACGCAACTGCCTTACCGCCTTGGCCGATGACGAAGATCTGCTAACCGAGCTGTTCCGCTTTCGCTTCGACAAAGGAGAAAGCCAGAGCCTGGGCGGACACGCCTTCGGCAACCTGTTTTTAGCCGCATTATACCGCATTTACGACGATTTTGAGGTTGCCCTCAAGAAGGGCAGCGCTCTTCTGGCTATCCGCGGACGTGTGCTCCCAGCCACACTGACCTCCACGGTGCTGTGCGCTAAGCTGCGCGACGGACGGATAATCAAAGGAGAAAGCGAAATCCCCAACGCTCACGGCGAGATCACCGACGTTTTTTTGGAGCCGAGCGACTGCCAGGCACCGCCCGACGTTATAAAGGCCATTGAAGAAGCTGATGTCGTCATTTTAGGTCCAGGCAGCTTATATACCAGCGTCATGCCCAACCTGCTGATTAAGAATATCGTCAAGGCTCTAGAAAAGACCAGCGCCCCAGTTATTTACGTATGCAACGTTATGACCCAAAGCGGCGAGACCGACGGTTATACAGCCGCCGACCATTTGCAGGCCATTTACCACCATATCAAAAAGCCTTTGGTGGATTACGTAATCGCTAATTCCGGAAAGCCGAATAAAGAGCAGCTGGAAAAATACGCCAAAGAAGGCTCAAAGCCGGTGGTGCTGGACTACGATCGGCTGAAGAAAATGGACGTTCAGCCGATTCATTCAAAACTGTTCAAGGATGAGCAGCTGGTGCGCCACGATCCCGATTATTTGGCCGACGCGATTATGAACCTACTGGAAGGTGTCAAGTCCCAAGACGGTTCCAAGGGCGCAGACGGAATGCGGTCTCCTAACTAAGACTAATATACAGCATAAGCAGCATAAGGAATAATCCGTGAACGTTCTACTCTGTTTCAATAACAATTTTGTCAGACTGGCCCGCTCCTTAATAATATCCTTAATGTGCCACCATTCAGATTTGCATATTATCGTTGCCTATCTGCATTTAGACGAGGAACAGCGCCAAAGCCTGAAGCAGCTAGTCGAAAGTCCCGCAGCGGATGCCCCTTGGAATTCTGGATTATATGCCAAGAAAGAGCCGCCCAAGCACAGGATCAGCTTTGTCCAGGCCGACGAATCACTGATTCCCGATATGCCCTTCAAGAAAAAATTTTCCGCGGACATCTGGAGCAGATGCTTCATCTGGGACAGGTTTGATTTCAGCCGCCTGCTTTATCTTGACGCCGATATAATCGTAAACGGCAGCATCGAGCCGTTTTATAATGCCGATCTGCGCGGCACTCCGATCATGGCGGCCCCAGACCTTAGCATAACTTACAGGACCATGGAATATCTTTCACCGCTGGGCCTTAACGACAATCCCGCCAAGCCGTACTTCAATTCGGGTGTGATGCTGTTCGATTTAGACAATATGCGCAAACAAGGCCACACTGTAGCCAAGATGCAGGAATTTCTCAAGACATGTCCCACCCTGAGATACCCTGACCAGGACTTTCTGAATCTTTTTTTCAAGAACAATTACACCCCGGCTAACCCATTTCATTACAACTGTCTAGTCTACAGCGTGAGTAAATTCAGCCGAGAACTCTTGCGAGACTTTCACGAGGTACAGTTTGCGGAGATAGCCCAAGAGAACGGCAAGACTGACTTACAGCCGACAATTATTCACTACAATGGGAAAAAGCCTTTTAAATGGAATTATAACCAAAAGCACTTTGCCCGAGAATACTGGCATTACGCCCTGATGGACCCTCTCTGCGAAGGCTCCCATTTGCTCTTGCACGCCAGTCAGGCGGGCACACGCGCTGTAAACGCTCTGCTGTATCCTTTTAATATGCTGCTAAATCCTCTGACAAACCATGTTCCCTATAAGCCCAAAGCCGATTAGATGACAGGCGCTACTCTTCTTCGCCCAAGGCTCCGCACATGCGACCCAGAAGCTCATCCGCTCGGTCACTTCCTCTATCTGCAGCTAGGCTAAGCCAATGCAAAGCCTTTTCGGGATCGGCGGCAATGCCTAAATCACCGCCATAGAACTCGGCAAGAGATATCATGGCCTCTATATGGCCGGCCTCAGCTGCCAGCTTAAGCAGACTGACGCAGCGATTAACGTTCATATCCACACCTTCGCCGCGGAATTACATCATGGCCAGCACATACATAGCCGCAGGATGCTCATTATTAGCCGCATCACTCAAATAGGCCACAGCCTGCTTTAAATCAAGCTCCACACCGTGCCCCAAGCGGTACATCTGCCCGACCGCAAACTTCGCATCGGCATGGCCGCCATCGGCAGCCATCTTAGCATAGCGCCAGGCCTCGTGCGGATCGCGAGGTATGCCGTCTCCGGCATCGTAAAGCTTGCTCAGCATATACATGGCCTGCGTCCAGCCCATGTCGGCATCATCCTTCA